>NZ_BAOX01000129.1:0-12743 GCF_000813105.1 Rhodococcus sp. BS-15
TCCCGAGCGTCCCCGCTTGGTCGTCAACCGGTCCTCGCGTCACATCCACGTGCAGTTGATCGACGATCTCGCCGGCCACACGCTGGCCAGCGCGTCGAGCATCGAAGCCGATGTGCGCGCCCTCGAGGGCGACAAGAAGGCCGTCAGCGCGAAGGTCGGCGAGCTCATCGCCAGCCGCGCGAAGGCAGCCGGCGTCGAGGCAGTCGTGTTCGACCGCGGCGGCAACAACTACAGCGGCCGCATCGCGGCACTCGCAGACGCAGCCCGTGAAGGCGGGTTGACGTTCTGATGATGACAATGACTGACAACGGAAGGACAGCCTGATGCCGGGACGTCAACGGCGTGACGGCGGAAGCGGCCCCGCCGGACAGAACAGTGGCCCCAACGCAGGTGGCGACAACAACCAGCGCGGCGACAACCGCGGTGGCGGTCGTGACCGTCGTGACAACGGCCGTGGCGGCAACGCTGCGGACAAGTCGAACTTCATCGAGAAGGTCGTCACGATCAACCGCGTCTCCAAGGTGGTCAAGGGTGGTCGACGCTTCAGCTTCACCGCCCTCGTCATCGTCGGTGACGGCAACGGACTGGTCGGCGTCGGTTACGGCAAGGCCAAGGAAGTTCCCGCGGCCATCCAGAAGGGTGTCGAGGAGGCTCGCAAGAGCTTCTTCCGCGTCCCGATGATCGCCGGCACCATCACGCACCCCATCCAGGGCGAGGCCGCAGCAGGCGTCGTCATGTTGCGTCCGGCCAGCGCCGGTACCGGCGTCATCGCCGGTGGCGCTGTGCGTGCCGTGCTGGAGTGCGCCGGTGTCCACGACGTGCTGTCGAAGTCGCTCGGTAGCGACAACGCCATCAACGTCGTGCACGCGACCGTCGCAGCCCTCAAGGGTCTGCAGCGTCCCGAGGAAGTTGCGGCTCGCCGCGGCCTGACCCTCGAAGAGGTTGCACCCGCCGGAATGCTGCGCGCACGCGCACAGGCAGGAGCGGTGAAGTAATGGCTCAGCTGAAGGTCACCCAGATCAAGAGCACCATCGGCCAGAAGGCGAACCAGCGTGACAGCCTGCGTACTCTCGGGCTCAAGGGCATCCGCCAGACGGTCGTCCGCGAGGACAACCCGCAGAACCGCGGACTGGTCAACACGGTGCGCCACCTCGTAACTGTTGAGGAGGTCTAACCATGACCATCAAACTGCACCACCTGCGCCCCGCAGCCGGATCCAAGTCGACGAAGATTCGCGTCGGCCGTGGTGAAGGTGGCAAGCGTGGCAAGACCGCAGGTCGCGGTACCAAGGGAACCGGCGCACGCAAGAACGTGCCGGCACGCTTCGAGGGTGGCCAGATGCCCCTCCACATGCGGCTCCCGAAGCTCAAGGGCTTCACCAACCGCAACCGTGTCGTGTTCCAGGTCGTGAACCTGCGCGACATCGAGCGTTTGTTCCCCGAGGGCGGTCAGATCGGTATCCCCGAGCTCATCGCCAAGGGCGCCGTTCGCAAGAACGAGCCCGTCAAGGTTCTCGGCGACGGAAACCTGACCGTGAAGGTCGAGATCTCGGCCAACAAGTTCACGGGCTCCGCCAAGGAAAAGATCGCCGCTGCCGGCGGTTCTGCAACCGAGGTATGAGCATCGGTTCGATGTGCTGAGTAGCAGCGCATCGACCAGCAGTTCGTGACGATGGCCGCAGCCACAGCTCTCGCAGCTGAGCTGCGGCCATCGTTGCCTCGGCACCACGTGCCGTGGTCGACCGAACGGACAGGGTCCAACACTGACCGTCGGGCGGTTCGATACGCACTGTTAGAGTTCTAGAGTTCACAGAAGTTCGTTTCGATGCGGGCGATGCATGTCGCCTGCAGTCCATGCTCGTGAGGCTCACGGGAGCGCCGGTTGCGCTCCCGACGAAGCACTCGCAGCGTCAACGCAGTCGTGCCAGGAGGATCTTTGCTTTCCGCCTTCGTGTCGGCCCTCAGGACTCCTGACCTGAGACGGAAGATCCTCTTCACGCTCGGTCTGGTGGCCCTGTATCGCTTCGGTGCCACGCTGCCGTCGCCGGGTGTCGACTACGCCAATGTCCGAGCATGCATCGACCAGGTCTCCGGTGGAGACTCGGCCGGCATCTACTCGTTGATCAACCTGTTCTCCGGTGGAGCGCTCCTTCAGCTCTCGGTGTTCGCGATCGGCATCATGCCGTACATCACCGCCAGCATCATCGTGCAGCTGCTCACCGTCGTCATCCCGAAGTTCGAGGAACTCCGTAAGGAGGGACAGTCGGGACAGGCCAAGATGACGCAGTACACGCGTTATCTGTCGATCGCCTTGGCCATCCTGCAGGCGACCGGCCTGGTGGCCCTCGCCTCGCGCGGCCAACTGCTTCAGGGCTGCCAGCAGGACATCATCGCCGACCAGAGCATCTTCGGTCTCGTCATCATCGTGCTCGTCATGACCGCAGGTGCAGCCGTCGTCATGTGGTTCGGTGAGGTCATCACCGAACGCGGCGTCGGCAACGGCATGTCGCTGCTCATCTTCGCGGGAATCGCCTCGCGCATCCCGTCCGAGGGCAACTCGATCCTCGAGAGCCGCGGTGGGTTGGTGTTCGGATTCGTCTGCTTCGCAGCGTTCCTGATCATCACCGGCGTGGTCTTCGTCGAGCAGGGTCAGCGCCGAATTCCCGTCCAGTACGCCAAGCGCATGGTCGGTCGAAAGATGTACGGCGGCTCGTCCACGTACCTTCCGCTCAAGGTCAACCAGGCCGGCGTCATCCCGGTGATCTTCGCGTCCTCGCTGCTGTACCTGCCCAACCTCATCGCCCAGCTCACCTCGGCGAGCACCGCGGTCGATCCGAGTTGGTGGCAGCGCATCATCAACGAGTACCTGGTGAACCCCGCGAACCCGGTGTACATCGCGATCTTCTTCGGTCTGATCGTCTTCTTCACGTATTTCTACGTGGCGATCACGTTCAACCCCGAAGAGCGCGCCGACGAAATGAAGAAGTTCGGCGGGTTCATCCCTGGCATCCGGCCGGGCAAGCCGACCGCCGACTATCTGAACTACGTCCTCAGTCGCATCACATTGCCGGGCGCGGTCTACCTGGGCACCATTGCCGTGCTCCCGAACCTGTTCCTCGACATCGGAAGTTCGGGTGGAGGACAGAACCTCCCCTTCGGTGGCACCGCCGTGCTGATCATGGTCAGCGTGGGCCTGGATACCGTGAAGCAAATCGAAAGCCAGCTGATGCAGCGTAACTACGAAGGGTTCCTCAAGTGAGACTTGTTCTGCTCGGTCCCCCCGGTGCCGGCAAAGGCACCCAGGCCGTCCTCCTGTCCGAGAAGCTGGGCGTTCCGCACATCTCGACCGGCGACCTGTTTCGCGCGAACATCGGCGAGAAGACGGCGCTCGGACTCGAAGCGAAGAAGTACCTCGATGCAGGCGACCTGGTTCCCAGTGAGCTGACGATCGACATGGTCCGCAGTCGCCTCTCCGAGCCCGATGCCGTCAACGGCTTCCTGCTCGACGGCTTCCCACGTTCGGTGGGTCAGGCCGAGGCACTGGTCGGCATCCTGGCGGATCTGAACGCGAAGCTCGACGCCGTCCTCTCCTTCGTCGTCGACGAGGATGTCGTCGTCGAACGGATGCTCTCGCGTGGACGCGAGGACGACAAGGAAGACGTCATCCGGAACCGACTCAAGGTGTACCGGGACGAGACCGCGCCGCTGCTCGACTACTACGAGGGTCAACTCGTCACGGTCGACGCGATCGGTGAGGTGGACGAGGTCAACGCTCGCGCGCTGAAGTCCATCGAGGACCACGGCAAGTAATGGCGTTCGGCCGTAAACGCAAGGTCGTGCCGTTCCGCAGTGCCGGCGAACTCGACGCCATGGCTGCGGCCGGCGCGGTCGTCGGCGCTGCTCTGGTGGCCGTCCGCAACGCGGCGGTGCCCGGTGTCTCGACTCTCGAGCTCGACCGAGTGGCCGAGGCGGTCATTCGTGATGCCGGTGCGGTGCCGTCGTTCCTCGGATACCACGGCTTCACCGGCAGTATCTGTTCGTCGGTGAACGACCGTGTGGTGCACGGCATTCCGTCGGCAGACGAACTCCTTGTCGCAGGCGATCTGGTGTCCATCGACTGTGGGGCAGTTCTCGACGGTTGGCACGGAGACTCTGCTTGGACATTCGGCGTCGGCGACATCATCGAGGCCGATGCGATGCTGAGCGAGGCGACGAGGCTGTCGATGGAAGCCGGCATCGCCGCGATGCTTCCCGGCAACCGGCTCACCGACGTCTCGCACGCCATCGAATCCGGAACTCACGCGGCCGAGCAGGCTCACGGCCGCAAGTACGGAATCGTCGACGGGTACGGCGGTCATGGCATCGGCCGTGAGATGCACATGGACCCGTTCCTCGCGAACGAGGGCGCGCCGGGTAAGGGACCGGAACTGGTCGTCGGGTCCACTCTCGCGATCGAGCCCATGCTGACCCTCGGTACGTACGACACCGACATCCTCGACGACGGGTGGACGGTCGTGACCACCGACGGATCCCGGTCGGCGCATTGGGAACACACCGTTGCCGTCACCGAGGACGGGCCGCGGATCCTGACGCTACGACCCAGTTAGGGTCACCAGGCCAACGATCCGTAGCGCCGACCCCCGCGGACCAGTCCGAGGTGCGCAGCCACCAGACGTAGCCAGAGCCGAGTGGGCATCTTGGTCACCGCCGTGGGAAGTAGCGGGTTTCGTATGCCGAGCATCAGCAGAGCGATGGAGATCGAGCGTGCCCGGAAGGGTGGGCAGCCGTGTACTCGGTAGAGGCCGCGCACGTGAGCCGATCCGTACCCCAGAGCGCCTGCCTGCTTCCAGTTCTCTCGATGGCCGGTGCGCAGTCGGTACGAGACCAGCGGTTCGGCGATGAAGTGCAATCGATATCCCGCGTGCTGTGCGCGCCACGAGAACTCCATGTCCTCGCTGGCGTGTACGTACTCGAGCATGCCGCCGAGTTGACGGTAGGTCGATCTGCGGCACGCCATGCTGGCACCGATGGCGAACGGTAGGTATGTCGACTTGCCCTGATCCGACGGCGGCGCGAACGGTGTCGATGCTCGCGTGGCAGCGGAGTTCAGGGTCTCGGTCTCCAGGCCGGTGCCTACCAGGTCGTACTCGTCGAGGCCGGCAACGATGCGCCGGAGCCAGCTCGGGTGCACCGCGTCGTCCGCGTCGCAGAAGGCGAGCAGTTCGCTGCGGGCGGCGTCTGCACCCCTGTTACGTGCGAACGATGCGCCCGGTTGTCCCGCAGCATCGACGTACTTCAGATCCAGGGCTCCACGGAGGCAATGGTTGTCGATGTGTTCGCGAAGGCCGTCGGTCGAGCCGTTGTCGCTGACGATCACCGTGAAGGGATGCTCGTAGTCCTGTCGAGCGAGAGCTCGTAGTTGGTCGTCGAGAACATCCTTGGAGTTGTGAACCGGAATGATGACGGATACGACCGGGTTGCCGGTGCGCGTGTCTGAGCTCAAGAGGGATGCCTTGTGGTCGTCGTCGCGGACATGGCCGCCGCTGCGAGCGCAGGCGGGACGGCCTGAAGTGCGGCTGTGATGCAGCCCAGCAGAACGTTAGCTCAGGAAATCGAACTGGGGCAACCGTTGACCTGGAGCATGGACGCGGGACGCATTTGGCCAGACGTGCATTACCCGGTAACATGGATCGACGGTGCGCCCTGCGTACCGGATGTTCGCGTGCCCTGGTGGCCTGCGAACCGTTCCGGCGACACATCGGCCCGTTGACTCGGGTCGGTCAGTGGGCATCACGGTAACGGAAACAGATGCAATCAACCAGGTGTGAGAGCCAGGATCGCGGAGGATATGGCCAAGAAAGACGGTGCTATCGAGGTAGAGGGCCGAGTTGTCGAACCGCTGCCCAATGCGATGTTTCGCATTGAGCTCGAAAACGGCCACAAGGTACTCGCTCACATCAGCGGAAAGATGCGTCAGCACTACATCCGCATCCTTCCCGAGGATCGCGTCGTGGTAGAGCTTTCGCCCTACGACCTCACGCGTGGACGCATCGTTTACCGCTACAAGTAAGAGCTTCCCCGGCCACGTCCGGTCGGGGAGAACCATGCTCGGATCCACTGCATGCAGCGGGGCCGAGCTACACACAGGAGATCAACGACGTGAAGGTTCAGCCGAGCGTCAAGAAGATCTGCGAAAAGTGCAAGGTGATTCGTCGTAACGGACGCGTCATGGTGATCTGCGACAACCTGCGGCACAAGCAGCGTCAGGGATAACCACCGAGCTTTTCGCACGTCGGCTTGGCAACAGCTAGAAGATGACCTCCCAGCACCAACCGTGACACACGCGTCACGGCATACCCCCGGCACGGAGGCCGGGGCCCCACTGAGTTTGTTGAAAGACGCTTCACACCCCAGCGGTGAGAAGGACACAGGGGACGGACTGGGAGCAGACCTCCGGACAAGAAAAGGAAATGCCACATGGCACGTCTCGCAGGTGTGGATCTGCCGCGCGAAAAGCGCATGGAGATCGCACTGACTTACATCTACGGCGTCGGCCGTACCCGCTCCAAGGAGATCCTCACAGCGACGGGCGTCAGCCCCGACCTGCGAAGCAAGGATCTCGGCGACGACGATCTGCGCAAGCTCAGCGATTACATCAACGAGTCCCTCAAGGTCGAGGGCGACCTGCGCCGCGAGGTTCAGGCCGACATCCGTCGCAAGATCGAAATCGGCTGCTACCAGGGTCTTCGCCACCGTCGTGGTCTGCCCGTCCGTGGACAGCGCACCAAGACCAATGCGCGTACCCGTAAGGGACCCAAGCGCACCATTGCCGGCAAGAAGAAGGCGAAGTAATGCCCCCCAAAGCACGCGGTACCGGTCCGAAGAAGGCGCAGAAGACGCGTCGCAGGGACAAGAAGAACGTCCCGCACGGATCTGCGCACATCAAGAGCACGTTCAACAACACGATCGTGTCGATCACCGACCCCGCCGGAAACGTCATCTCGTGGGCGTCCTCGGGACACGTGGGCTTCAAGGGCTCGCGCAAGTCGACTCCGTTCGCCGCACAGCTCGCAGCCGAGAACGCTGCGCGCAAGGCACAGGAGCACGGCGTCAAGAAGGTCGACGTCTTCGTCAAGGGTCCCGGCTCCGGCCGTGAGACCGCGATCCGCTCGCTTCAGGCCGCTGGCCTCGAGGTCGGCACCATCTCCGATGTCACCCCTCAGCCGCACAACGGCTGCCGTCCGCCCAAGCGGCGTCGGGTCTAGCGGGAAGGAAAGGTTTAGAAAATGGCACGTTATACCGGTCCTATCACCCGCAAGTCGCGTCGTCTGCGCGTCGACCTCGTCGGAGGCGACCAGGCGTTCGAGCGTCGTCCCTACCCGCCCGGCCAGCACGGCCGCGCGCGGATCAAGGAGAGCGAGTACCTGCTTCAGCTGCAGGAGAAGCAGAAGGCTCGCTTCACCTACGGCGTCATGGAGAAGCAGTTCCGTCTGTACTACAAGGAAGCCAACAGGACGGTCGGCAAGACCGGCGAGAACCTGCTGACCATCCTCGAGAGTCGTCTCGACAACGTCGTCTACCGCGCCGGATTGGCACGTACGCGTCGTCAGGCCCGTCAGCTGGTCACGCACGGTCACTTCCTGGTGAACAACAAGCGCGTCGACATCCCCAGCTACCGCGTCTCGCAGTACGACATCATCGACGTCCGTGAGAAGTCGGCACAGACGCTGCCGATCCAGATCGCCCGCGAAAGCTACGGCGACCGTCCCGTCGCCCCGTGGCTGCAGGTCGTTCCCAACCGTCTTCGCATCCTGGTTCACAGGTTGCCGGAGCGCGCACAGATCGATGTGCCGCTCCAGGAGCAGCTCATCGTCGAGTACTACTCGAAGTAAGGCGCGGCACGCATGTGAGTCTCCTCGCGAGGCTCACATGCGTCTTCGCCTCCACACGTGGGCGTCAAATAGCGGACGCCCGTACAGGAGGAACACAC
The DNA here is from genome assembly GCF_000813105.1 of Rhodococcus sp. BS-15. Taxonomy (NCBI): domain Bacteria; kingdom Bacillati; phylum Actinomycetota; class Actinomycetes; order Mycobacteriales; family Nocardiaceae; genus Rhodococcus; species Rhodococcus sp. BS-15. The sequence goes on from NZ_BAOX01000129.1 coordinate 7,990, forward strand.
AATGCTCATTTCACAGCGCCCGACGCTGACCGAAGAGGTCATCGCCGACAACCGCTCGAAATTCGTCATCGAGCCGCTCGAGCCCGGCTTCGGCTACACACTCGGCAACTCGCTCCGCCGCACCCTGCTGTCGTCGATCCCCGGCGCTGCTGTCACCAGCATCCGTATCGACGGCGTCCTCCACGAATTCACCACCGTCCCCGGAGTCAAGGAAGATGTCACCGACATCATCCTGAACCTCAAGGGCCTCGTGGTGAGCTCCGAAGAAGACGAACCGGTCACCATGTACGTCCGCAAGCAGGGCCCCGGCGCTGTGACCGCAGGCGACATCGTGCCTCCGGCCGGCGTCACGGTGAACAACCCGGATCTGCACATCGCGACCCTGAACGACAAGGGCAAGTTGGAGATCGAGCTCGTCGTCGAGCGCGGTCGCGGCTACGTCCCCGCCGTTCAGAACAAGGCATCGGGTGCCGAGATCGGCCGTATTCCGGTCGACTCGATCTACTCACCCGTGCTCAAGGTCACCTACAAGGTGGAGGCCACCCGCGTCGAACAGCGCACCGACTTCGATCGGCTCGTTCTCGACGTGGAGACCAAGAATTCCATCACCGCGCGGGACGCGCTCGCTTCGGCGGGCAAGACCCTGGTTGAGCTCTTCGGCCTCGCCCGTGAGCTGAACGTCGAAGCAGAAGGCATCGAGATCGGACCCTCGCCCGCCGAGGCCGATCACATTGCTTCCTTCGGACTCCCCATCGAGGATCTGGACCTCACCGTCCGGTCCTACAACTGCCTCAAGCGCGAGGGTGTTCACACCGTCGGCGAGTTGGTTGGTCGTACCGAGTCCGATCTGCTCGACATCCGTAACTTCGGGCAGAAGTCCATCGACGAGGTGAAGGTCAAGCTGCATTCGCTCGGCCTCTCCCTCAAGGACAGCCCCGCGTCGTTCGATCCGAGCACCGTGCCTGGCTACGACGCCACCACGGGCACGTGGAGTGACACCGACGCCGGCTCCTTCAGCGACACCGAAGGTGCCGAGCAGGACTACGCCGAGACAGAACAGCTGTAATCAGCTCGCTGGAGCTCTTACTAGGAGATTCATCATGCCCAAGCCCACCAAGGGCCGCCGTCTCGGCGGGTCGGCGTCGCACCAGAAGGCCATCCTGGCCAACCTGGCGACGTCACTCTTCGAGCACGGCCGCATCACCACCACCGAGTCGAAGGCCAAGCGCCTTCGTCCCCACGCCGAGAAGCTCGTCACCCATGCCAAAAAGGGTGATCTGGCGCATCGTCGTGAGGTTCTCAAGACGATCAACAACAAAGATGTCGTGCACAAGCTGTTCGCCGAGATCGGGCCTTTCTTCGCCGATCGCGACGGTGGCTACACGCGCATCATCAAGACCGTCCCCCGCAAGGGTGACAACTCGCCGATGGCCATCATCGAGCTCGTCAACGAGCAGACGGTGTCCAACGAAGCCGATCGCGCACGCCGCGTGAAGCTTCGCAGGCTGCTCCCGCCGCAACCGAGGCTCCGGCCGAGGACGCGACCGACGAGAACGTCGTCGAGGCTGTCGAAGCCGACGCGACCGACGCCGAGGTGGCCAACGCCGACGCAGTCATCGACGGCATCGAGGACAACGACGCACACGCGTCGGACGCCCCCGAGGCCGAGGAAGCAAAGAAGGACTAGTCCTTTTGAGCTCCGAGCACGATCGAAGCGGGCCCGCCATTCCCTCAGGGGAAGGCGGGCCCGCTTTTTCGGTACCCACCAGATATCGGCTCGACATCTCCTACGACGGCACGAACTTCTCCGGATGGGCGCGCCAACCGGGTATCCGCACCGTCTGCGGAGTGCTCGAAGAAGCTTTCTCCACGGTGCTGCGGCAACCGATAGAGCTGACCGTGGCGGGGCGAACCGACGCGGGAGTCCACGCAACGGGACAGGTGGCGCACTTCGATGCCGTCGACGTTCCGGACGATCACGACAGACTGGTCCGGCGAATGGCCCGGTTTCTGCCAACCGATGTTCGAGTGCGGGCCATCAGCACCGTTTCCCGCGATTTCGACGCCAGGTTCTCGGCGTACCGCAGGCACTACGAGTACCGATTCGGCACGGCGCTCTACGGCGTCGACCCCCTCGACGTCGCCGGTGTCGTGTCCTGGCCGAGGCCGATCGATCTTGGCGCGGTGCGCGAGGCATCCGCGGGATTGATCGGTCTGCACGATTTCGCCGCGTTCTGCAAGCGACGTGACGGTGCCACCACCGTTCGGGAACTGCAGCGGTTCGACTGGGAGCGCGACGGCGATCGCCTCACCGCGTACGTCAGCGCCGACGCATTCTGCTGGTCGATGGTGCGTAGTCTCGTCGGTGCCATGCAGGCCGTGGGGGAAGGCCGCCGAACTCCCGACTGGGCGCGGTCGCTGTTGACTCGCCGCGAGAGGGCGAGCGAGGTGGCGGTGGCTCCGGCGCACGGCTTGTCCTTGGTTCGAGTCGACTATCCACCGGCCGACGAGCTGGCCGCCCGGAACGCGGCCACCCGAGAAGTGCGGTCGGCGATCACCGACGGTTGCTGTGGGGGAGAGGGCTGACCGAGCGCCACCGGGTCTACTGTCGGAGCGATGCAGCCGATACAGCTCGCGATCGTCGTCGGTAGTGTGCGCGCCGGTCGAGTGGGTCCGACCGTCGCCGCCTGGGTTCGAGGTGTCGCCGCCGAACGCACCGCCGTCGAGGTGGTCGACGTCGATTTGGCCGACTTCGAGTTACCGAATTCCCTCGTTCCGTGTGAGGCCTCCGAACGCTTCACCCGGACCGTCGGACGCGCCGACGCCTTCGTGTTCGTCACCCCCGAGTACAACCACGGCGTGCCCGGTGCGTTGAAGACTGCCCTCGACACGGTGAAATACGAATGGCGTGGCAAGCCAGTGGGATTCGTCTCGTACGGCGGGCTCGGCGGGGGAATTCGAGCCACCGAACAGTTACGGGAGATCACCGCCGAACTGCACATGGTCTCCGTCCGAGACGCCGTGTCGCTGCATCGGTCCGTAAGCGGTTCGACGAGTCGGGACGCATCGACGACGCAGCCGCCGTCGACGCTCTCGGGCGTCTTCTCGATCAGCTGGAGTGGTGGGCCGACGCAGTGGCCGGCGCACGTGGGCGGGCCGACTACCCCGGCTGAGAATCGGTCATGCACGTACTGCGGGGCGCAGACTCCGTGGCCGGCCGATGAATTCTGTTTCCTGCGGAATCGTGACCAGCGTCAACTCGACGTCGAGCGGACCGGACCGGACTCGAATTCGATCACCCGACGCATGGGGCTGCACGATCGTCAGATCCGGCTCCGATCGCGGCATGCTCAGCTCCTGATCGGTGCGGCCGGTCCGCGGCACATGCTCGGACAACGAGATCACCGTGACGCCCGAAAGTCCCTGTTGTGCAGGCGGTTCCGAACCGTCGGCGAAGTCGATGAGGATCACGTCGTACGACGGGCGGGATCGGGACGTAGTGCCGTCGACCAGGAGTCGATCGGGAGCGCCGATGGCGTCGAGAAGCGCGCGCCAGGCGTGGGGGCGGTCGGTGCGGACGAGGACTCTGGCACCGGTGGCAATGGCTCGGAAGAGCAGTTGCTGAGCGAGGTAGAGCTCTCCCACGACTCGAACTCGTGTCAGTCCCGGTCCGAACAACCGCACCGCGACGCCGTGTCCGTGGGCGTCGGATCCCAGCAGCTGGCCGCAGCCGCTCACCGGGAGCATCAACTCGTTCACCGTCGAGACATCGAGAATTCGGCTGGGAGACAACGACTTCGGTACGGGTACGGCGAGTGGAAGCTGTGCGAGGATGCCGTCGTGTTGACTTCCACTCATCGAGGTCAACGCGCGTACCCGAGGCTTCGTGATCGGTGTCCGGGCGGCGAATCTGCACGACCCACCGACGCGCACCGTGCCGGTGTCGCGGGTCGGCTGCAGGTGGAACGACATCGTCGTTCCGAGGGACGGTGTTGCCCACAGGGTTGCGATGTCCTCGGCAGTGATTGCGCTGCAATCGATTCCGAACACGGTGCTCGACGCACCAGGCATGGGCGCTGTCGACCATGTCTGGGTCAGATCGTCGGTACCGACCCCCCGGCAGAGGTGCAACACGGCCGACCGAAGTTCGGAACCCGTCAACAGTCGCGAGGACAGACCGTGGGCGTGCAGAGCGCGAAGGACCCTCGTGGTCGCGACAACAGCGGTGCGGGCGCCTCCGGCCCTGCCTCCGCCTCTGACCTCGATCGCCCGAGCATTCGCGCGCAGGTCGAGAGTGACTGCCACCCAGACGGTTCGCACCGCTACGGCCGGTAGCGGACCGATGAGTCCCTCGTACACCTCGGTAGCGACCGACCCTGCCGAGGTTCGGAAACCGAGTGCGACTACGTCGATCGAGCAGACCTCGATGTCGTGTTGTCGAAGACACGACGCCAACGCGTCGACAGGAAGTGCGTGCTGCGTCTCGGCGCTCGCCCTGCCGAGGACCGTGGTGGCGTGCTCGGGCGCGGCGATTTCGATGGTGCAGGTGACGGTGTTGCGCTGCCAGTGGACCCCGACCGGGCCGTCCGAGGTGTCGGTGTGTTCGGTGGTCACGCCGACATCGGGGGCACGATCGGCGAGAAACCGCCAGATGGCCCGGACCCAGTCGACGACCGGTCTGCGCCGAACGGCCACGAACGGAACGAGCGCTACTGCCGCAGCGGCGAGCAGCACCCACCCGGGCCGCACCTGCG
>NZ_BAOX01000128.1:0-12912 GCF_000813105.1 Rhodococcus sp. BS-15
CGCCGCAGGCACTCCGCCGAGCCCCGACGCGACGACGACCGAACTCGACGGCGCACGTGGTGCCGACGTGGACGGAGTGCGTGTGCACTCGATCCGGCTCGCGGGACTCGTTGCGCATCAAGAAGTTCTGCTCGGCACGCAGGGGGAGACGCTGAGCATTCGGCACGATTCGCTCGATCGAACGTCCTTCGCGCCCGGAGTCCTTCTCGGAGTCCGCGAGATCGCCGGACGACCGGGGTTGACCGTCGGCCTCGACCCGCTGCTGGACCTGTGAGCTGATCGACGGTGAACAAAACGACAAAGGTCGTCGCCATCATCACGGTGATGGTGCTGATCCTCGGCTTCTACTTCTTCCTGCTCGGCCAGCGCGGCGTGACGCTGATCCAGAACGGTGGCGTTGCGAGCATCGCGCTGGGGATCGGGGTCCTGCTGCTGCCGATACTCGGGTTGTGGATCGTGTGGGCCACCCTCAAAGCCGGTTTCGACCACCAGAGGCTGGCGTCGCGCATCCATGAGGAAGGCCTCGAACTCGACGTCGCCGATCTTCCGCGCAGGCCGTCGGGGCGGATCGAACGTGATGCGGCAGACGAGTTATTCCAACAGATCAAGACCGAGTGGGAGAAGGATCCGGACAACTGGCGCAACTCGTACCGTCTGGCTCGTGCCTACGATTACGCCGGTGACCGCGGGCGGGCCCGCGAGACGATGAAGCGCGCCGTGGCACTCGAACGGAACGAGAACTGACCTTCTATGCCGCGCACCCTGTTGGTCGTTCATCACACCCCGAGCCCGCTCACTCGGGAGCTGCTCGAGGCAGTGCTCGACGGCGCACACGACCCCGAGATCACCGGCGTGGACGTGCGCAGTGTGCCTGCACTCGGCGCGACCGTTCCGGATGTCCTCGGTGCCGACGGATTTCTCTTCGGAACACCGGCGAATTTCGGCTACATGAGCGGGGCTCTGAAGCACTTCTTCGACACCGTGTACTATCCGTGCCTCGGTGCCGTTGCCGGAAAGCCCTACGCCGCTTGGGTTCACGGCAACGACGACACCGTGGGTGCCGGACGGGCCATCGAGAAGATCGCGTCGGGGTGGGGCCTCGAGAAGGTCTTCGGGACCGTGCACATCGCCGAGAGCGGCAAGCCTGCACGCGAACGCTGCTACGAGCTCGGCGGAACCGTCGCGGCGGGGCTGTCGATCTGACGGCTACGATCCCATCATGGATTTCGACCGGTATGTCCGATTTGTGCCGGAGCAGTATCAGCCGGTAGCAGGGGAGAAGCCCGAGTCGACGTACTGGATGTGGGGCGAGCAGCGCGTTCACATCGCCCGTGCTGCGCGGCCCGAGTCCAGGGTCCGCGTCATGGCCTTGCACGGTGCCGGGGGCCACTCCGGTCTGTTGTGGCCGTACGCCGCCATCGCCGCCCGAGAGGGCTTCGAGGTGATGTGCCCCGACCTGCCTCTCTACGGAGACACCGTCGTCTCGGACCCCGCGTCCGTTCGCTACCGCGACTGGATCGACCTGCTGTGCGAGCTCGTGGCCGCCGAGAAGTCTCGCGACGGCCGTCCTCTCGTACTGCTGGGCGCAAGCATGGGAGGCATGCTCGCGTACGAGGTGGCGCACCGAACGGGGCTGGTGGACAGAGTGATCGCGACCTGCCTGCTCGATCCGGCCGATTCGAGCGCTCGCCGTGCGGCGGCGCGATTCGACCTGCTCGGTGGGCCGGCTCCACAGCTTCTTCGGATGCTCGCCGCTGGCGCAGGCGGAGTACGTATTCCGGTCCGGTGGATGGCCGACATGGCGAACATGAGCCTGAACGCGGAGCTGTCCGGTGTGTGCGCACGTGACCCCAGAGGCGGCGGGGTGCGTGTTCCCATCGGCTTCCTCGCGAGCTTCTTCGGCTACTCGCACACCCGACCCGAGAACTACGACGGTCCGCCGGTACTCCTGACCCACCCCGCCGACGATCGGTGGACGCCACCGAGCGTCAGTATCCGCTTTCTGCAACGCATTCGGGCCGACACCGAGATCGTGATGCTCGACGGGTGCGGGCATCTCCCCGTCGAGGAACCCGGGCTGACCCAGCTGGCCGACGTCATGAGGTCCGTCCTGGGACGCTACTGACCTCAGTCGGAGTTCTCGGGGGAGTCCGGACGAAGGATGTCGTCGGCCGGGATCGGCAGCGGAAGCTCGAGCAGGCGCTCCGGCCAACTCGGATACGCGGGCCGAATCCACACTCGGTTGTCGTCGAGTTGCGTCATCAGCACACGCCGCCACGGCCAGTCTTCCTGCGGTGCACTCAGATCGGTCTCGGACTCCAGCGGCAGGGGTGCCTTCGTCCAATGTGGAGCCGACAGCGATGCCAGACCGCGATCCTCGAGGTGGGCGATCGCAGTCTCGATCGGAACGCACTGCGCGACGGCGATTCCGGCGGGATTGACGGCATCGACCAGATAGCCGTCGTCGTATTCGTCCTGCGTACTCGTGTCGTGCGCAACGGTCCACCCGATCACCTCGCCGTCGGAGGCTCGTCTCACCGGCAATCTGCTGCGCCACCGCTCGATATCCACTTCCTCGAAGATACCCGGCCCGAATAGTGAGTTCGGCACAGAAACTATTCTTGATTGTGAGCAGCCGAGGTGGTGCCCGTGTTTGACTGCTAGGGCTCGTGCAAGTTTGTACCACTTTCTATTCCAAGGGATTTCGATGACCCTCCGCATTCTCGATCGCTCCGCCATCGTCGCGACACCCGAGTGGAGCCGCTGGCTGATACCCCCCGGCCGCGCTGTCGATTCACCTCGCGATCGGATCCGCCTACGCCTGGAGCGTGTTCAAGAACGCCATCTCGCAGCCCGACGCACTCGGGCTCAGCGGCACCGTCACCGCCATTCCGTTCCAGCTCGCCATCGTGATGCTCGGCCTGTCCGCGGCGATCTTCGGGACCCGCGTCGAGAAGAACGGTCCACGGTGGGCCATGGCAGTCTCCTTGGTCTTCTTCGTCTCGGGCCTGCTGCTGTCCGCGCTCGGCATGGCCCTCGGACAGTTCTGGCTGGTGATCTTCGGCTACGGATTCGTCGGCGGTATCGGCCTCGGAATCGGCTACATCTCACCCGTCTCGACCTTGATGAAGTGGTTCCCCGACCGGCCGGGCATGGCCACCGGTATCGCCATCATGGGATTCGGCGGCGGCGCACTCATCGCGTCTCCGCTCACCAGCTCGCTGATGGTGAACTTCGGCGGCTTCACCGAAGGTTCCATCGCCAAGACGTTCCTCACACTGGGCGTCGGATATGCGGTGTTCATGGCCCTCGGTGTCGTGCTGATCAGAGTGCCGGCCGAGGGATGGACGCCGGCCGGGTGGACCCCGCCCGCGTCGTCGTCGATGATCTCGACGCACAACGTCTCGGCGGCGAACGCAGTGAAGACTCCCCAGTTCTGGCTGCTGTGGGTCGTGTTGTGCTTCAACGTCACGGCCGGAATCGGCATTCTCGAACGTGGATCGGGCATCTATCAGGACTTCTTTCCCGACGCGACCTCGCCCGAATCTCTCGCCGCCGCGGCCGCCGGCTTCGTCGCGTTTCTCTCGCTGACCAACATGATCGGACGGTTCGTCTGGTCTTCGGTATCCGATGTGGTGGGACGCAAGAACATCTACCGGATGTACCTCGGCGTCGGCGCACTGCTGTACCTCTACATCGCGTTGTTCACCAACACCAACAAGATCTTGTTCATGGTCTCGGCGCTGCTGATTCTCTCGTTCTACGGTGCGGGTTTCGCGACGGTTCCGGCCTATCTCAAGGACCTTTTCGGTACCTATCAGGTGGGCGCGATCCACGGACGACTGCTCACCGCGTGGTCGGTGGCCGGCGTGCTGGGGCCACTGATCGTCAACGCCATCGCCGACGCCGGAGAGCCCGGCACCACCGGCCGATACCTACCGGCGTTCTACGTGATGATCGCCCTGCTGGTGGTCGGCTTCCTGGCCAACGAAGCGATCAAGCCGGTCGCCTCGAAGTACCACGAATCCGATCACGCGGGTTCTGCAGCAACCACGGGAGCAAAGGCATGAGCGGCGGACAGAAGCAGGTCACGATGGTGGTCGCATGGGCCTGGGTTGCCGTGCCGTTCGCCTACGGACTGTACGAATTGATCCTCAAGGCGGCGAACCTGTTCAGCAGCTGAGTCAGTATGTCGGTGGGGCGTGACAGGCTGACCCGATGCAGGAGATGAGTGCCGCCGCCGCCCGTCGCACCGCCCTGGCCGCCCAGGGGTTGGCGTCGAGGCGTTCGCGTACTCGGCCGGCGAGCAAGGCCGCCGTTCACGCAGCCATCGACGCCACCGGGTTGCTGCAGATCGACTCGGTGTCGGTGGTGGTGCGCGCGCACTACGCACCGGTGTTCAGCCGCGTCGGTGCCTACGACCGCACGATCGTCGACGACGCCGCATGGACCGATACTGCACGTCGGCCTCGTCGATTGGTGGAGTACTGGGCCCACGAGGCCGCACTACTGCCCGTGGAGGACTGGGCGCTGATGCGGTGGCGAATGGAGCTGTATCGACACGGGCGGTGGGGCGGAGCCGCCCACGTTCTCGATCGTGAACCGACGCTCGTCGACGACGTCCTGGCGGTGATCGGCGACAACGGCGCGGCCAGCGCGGGTGAGATCGAAAAGCACCTCGAGGTGGACACTCCCGGTCGCAAGGGTCCGTGGTGGGACCGCAGCGATGTCAAGGTCGTCTGCGAACAGCTGTTCGCGGCCGGCGTGGTGACCGTGCCGGCACGCACGGGATTCGTGCGCCGGTACGAGCTCAGCGAACGGGTGATCCCGTATGACGTTCTCAACAGGCGTGTCGACGAACCGGACGCGGTACGTGCACTGATCGAAAAGTCCTCTCGGGCACTGGGAGTCGGAACCGAGCCGGATCTGAGGGACTACTACCGGCTCTCGCAGAAGCAGGCCAAGGCGGCGATCGCCGAACTCGTCGAGGACGGTGTACTCGAACAGGTGACCGTTCGAGGCTGGAACGCACCGGCATACCTGCACCGCGAGGCCAGAACGCCCCGAACGGCCACCGCGGCCGCACTGCTGTGCCCGTTCGATCCGATGATCTTCTATCGGCCGCGGGTGCAGCGAATCTTCGACTTCCACTACCGAATCGAGATATACACCCCACAGCACAAGCGAGTTCACGGCTACTACGTGTTTCCCTTCCTGCTCGACGGGCACCTGGTGGCTCGACTCGATCTCAAATCAGTGCGACCTCGGTCCGAACTGCACGTGATCGCGGCCTACGTCGAAGGCGACCGCGACGCGCGCGACATCGCGCCTCGACTACGAGAGGTACTGCAGGAGATGGCGGATTGGCTCGAACTCGAACGCGTGGTGGTGGGGGACCGGGGAGACCTCGTCGCCGCATTGCGGTGAGTCCGTCAGTGAGTCGACTCCTGCCGAAGTGCACTCGGGCAGGATCGGTGTCACTATCGAACCGTGACTTCACGCCGGACGGACACTGCCACGGAACTCCCACCCCAGGTCGTTGTCCTGTTCGGGGCGACAGGAGACCTGGCCAAGCGAAAACTCCTGTCCGGGATGATGCATCTGGCGCTCTCCGACCTCGCGCCGAACATCCGTGTCGTCGGAACCTCGCTCGAAGAGATGTCGACCGACGAATTCCGCGCTCTCGCTCGCGAATCGATCAACGCCTACTCGAGCCGCAAAGTCGGCGACGAGCAATGGAGTCGTTTCGCCTCGCGACTGACGTACGTGTCACAGAAGGCAGGACCGGCGGCGCTGGGGGAGGCCGTGGCCGAGGCCGAGATCGAACTCGGAGGAAGCACGAAACGGCTGCACTACCTGTCCGTTCCGCCGAGAGCTGCTCTGGCCGTGGTGGATACGCTCGCGTCGGCCGATCTGGTGAAGCGCTCCCGGATCATCATGGAGAAGCCGTTCGGCACCGACCTCGAGAGTGCGATCGCGCTGAATGCTCGGGTTCACGAAACGTTCGACGAGGATCAGATCTTCCGCATCGACCATTTTCTCGGTAAGGAACCCGCTCAGAACATCCTGGCCTTCCGCTTCGCCAACGGGTTGTTCGAGCCGATCTGGAACCGTAATTTCATCGATCACGTCCAGATCGACATCCCGGAAAAGCTCGCCCTCGACGGTCGAGCCGGATTCTACGAATCCACCGGCGCGTACAAAGACATGGTGGTCACCCATCTGTTCCAGGTGCTGGCATTCATGGCCATGGAACCGCCGACGGCGCTCGAACCCCGCGCCATCAGCGAGGAGAAGAACAAGGTCTTCCGATCCATGATGCCGCTGGATCCGAAAAACGTTGTGCGAGGCCAGTACACGGGCTATCGCTCGGAGGAGGGGGTGGCTGCCGATTCCGACACCGACACCTTCGTGGCACTCAAGTGCGAGATCGACAATTGGCGCTGGGCCGGAGTGCCCTTCTACCTGCGGAGCGGAAAACGCCTTGCAGAGGGACAACGGATCATCTCGATCGCCTTCAGGGAACCACCGAAGAGCATGTTCCCGGCCGGCTCGGGTGTGGGCGCGCAAGGTCCCGACCACCTGACCTTCGACCTCGCGGACGCCTCGAAGGTGTCACTGTCGTTCTACGGCAAGCGCCCGGGACCCGGTATGCGCCTGGACAAACTCAGCATGCAGTTCGCCATCCAGGAAACCGAGCGGGTCGGCGACGTCCTCGAAGCGTACGAGCGGCTCATTCTCGATGCCATGTACGGCGACCACACGCTGTTCACCACGGCAGAGGGCATCGAGCGGCTGTGGAAGGTGTCCGAGCCGCTGCTCGCCGATCCGCCACCGGTCCGGCTGTACGCACCGGGGTCGTGGGGTCCCAACGCCATCCATCAACTCATCGCCCCACACGCGTGGCGGTTGCCGTTCGAGCGGGAGTGGCGCGAGAAGAAGTAGGGCCCAGCGCTCGCTCGAACCCGGAGCTCAGTTGTTCCAGCCGCGATCCTTGCGCATCTGGTCGCGCAGTGCGCCCTGAACTGCTTGGGACAACCACGAATTGAGCGACACTCCACTGTTGTTCGCGGCGTCCTCGGCACGTTCCTTGATCTGCTCGACCAGTCGCAGCGTCACCCGCCGGACCTCACCGGACACGTCGTCCATGGTCGGGTAGTCCTCGGTGACGGACTCCGCCGGATCGCCGTCGTGCAGACCGGGCACCGGGCTGTCGCGTCGAACATCGGCGTGCGCCTGCGTACCGTCGAGACGAACGGTGACCGTATGACCGTCCAGATCGTTCGATACCTCTGCGGCGAAGTCCGACAGCGCCGTGAGCAGCATCAATCTGGCCGAAGCCTCCGCCGTCTTGCCGAGTGCTTCGGCCGTCTGGCGAGTGTGCTCGTCTCCCAGGGCAGCCGCCGCGAGTAGATCCGTGCGCAGCGACGCGGTGTACTTGTCCAGTTCCATGACGCCAGTGTGACGCCATCGGTGACGTCGGTCAAGCAGCCCTGGTGGCGTCAGGTTGCAGCACTGTGACGTCATCGTTCGCCGGGCATCGGTACCGCGTTTAGGGTTGTGCGGTGTCAGCAGAAAACGAAGGTAGAGCTGTGCCGCGGACGGTTGCGCTGAGAGTGCAACTGGTCGCCCGAACCGAGTTCGTTCCGCCCGTCGACATTCCCTGGGAAACCGACGCGGACGGTGGGCAGGCGTTGGTCGAGTTCGCCGGACGTGCGTGCTATCAGAGCTGGTCCAAGCCCAATCCCCGGACCGCGACCAATGCGTCGTATCTGCGTCATCTGCTCGACGTCGGGCACCTCTCGGTTCTCGAGCACGCCGGCGTGAGTTTCTACATCACCGGCATCTCGCGATCGTGCACGCACGAGTTGATTCGGCACCGGCACTTCTCGTACTCGCAGCTCTCGCAGCGATTCGTTCCCGAACACGACGCCAACGTGGTTCTTCCGCCCGCTGTCGAAGGCGATCCCGAGCTCGAGGCGCTGTTCGCGTCCGCGACCGAGGCGAGCCGGGCTGCGTACACCGAACTGCTCGGTGCGCTCGAGGGAAAGCTGGAATCGGTCACCAACGCTGCGTTGCGCGGTAAGCAGGCCCGGCAGGCGGCCCGGTCGGTGTTGCCGAATGCGACCGAGACGCGGGTGGTGGTGAGCGGGAACTACCGGGCATGGCGGCATTTCGTGTCGATGCGTGCCTCGGAGCATGCGGACGTGGAGATTCGACGTGTTGCCGTCGAATGTCTGCGTAAGCTCGTGGGAGTGGCTCCGGACGTGTTCGGCGACTTCGAGATCTCGACGCTGCCGGACGGCACGGAAGTCGCCCGCAGCCCCTTCGTGACCGAGGTCTGACGACGAGGTTCGGTGGCGTCGGAGACCGGGTATGCATCGACGGTGTCGGCGGGGAGTCCCGCTGCGCGAGAGTGGGCAAAGCACCGGGTAATCTGCTGCCATGACCTACGGTGACGCCGCTCCTTCCGTTGCGCCTGTGTTCGGTACGGTGCTCACCGCCATGGTGACCCCGTTCACAGCGGACGGTAAGTTGGATATCGATGCGGGCGTTCGGCTGGCACATCACCTCGTCGAGCAGGGCAACGACGGATTGGTTCTGGCCGGCACGACGGGCGAATCGCCGACCACCACCGAGAACGAGAAGCTCGAACTGCTCCGCGCAGTGATCGCCGCAGTCGGCCATCGAGCTCGCATCATCGCCGGGGCAGGCAGCAACGACACCGCGCACAGCGTCGAACTCGCTCGTGACGCCGCCCGTGCAGGCGCGCACGGTCTCCTGGTCGTCACCCCGTACTACTCCCGGCCACCTCAGGCCGGTTTGTACGCGCACTTCACCGCGGTCGCCAACGCCACCGACCTGCCCGTGATGCTCTACGACATTCCGCCGCGGTCGGTCGTTCCGATCGAGACCGAGACATTGCGTCGGCTCGCCGAGCATCCACGGATCCTCGCGGTCAAGGACGCCAAGGGCGATCTGAACGCCGGCGCCGAACTGATCGCGTCGACAGGATTGCAGTTCTACTCCGGCGACGACCCGCTGAACCTGCCCTGGCTCTCGGTGGGTGCGACCGGTTTCGTCAGCGTCATCGGCCACCTCGTTCCGGCTCGGCTCCGTGAGCTGCACACCGCCTTCATGATGGGCGACATCGCACGCGCACAGGCAATCAACGTCAGCCTCATTCCGGTCATTCGTTCGGTCGCGCGCCTCGGCGGCGTCAGCGCATCGAAGGCCGGCCTTCGCCTCATCGGACTCGATGTCGGCGAACCACGACTTCCCCAGGTGCCACCGAGCATCGACCACATCGAATTGCTTGCAGCAGAGCTGCGGGCGGCAGGAGTTCTTGTATGACACGACCGAACAGATCGCGCGGACGCGCAACCCGAAACGCCGGACCTCCCTCCGAGCGTCCGGCCCCGAAGCAGGGCCAACCGGCAGGAGCCCGGCAGGGCAAGCCGATGGTGCAGAACTCGGCGCGCACTCAGCGTCCCGACAAGCGTCGTGAATTCGATCCGACGGAGCGCCTCGGCACACCGCCGAAGGCCCCGTTCAAGGGCCTGCGAGTGGTCGCACTCGGTGGTATCGGCGAAATCGGTCGCAACATGACGGTGTTCGAGCATCAGGCAAAATGCTCATCATCGACTGCGGCGTGCTCTTTCCCGAGGACCAGCAGCCCGGCGTCGACCTGATCCTGCCCGACTTCCGCCACATCGAGAACCGCATGGCCGACGTCGAGGCCGTGGTCCTGACGCACGGTCACGAGGACCACATCGGAGCGGTGCCGTTCCTGCTGCGTCTGCGTCCTGACCTACCCGTCGTCGGATCCAAGTTCACCCTCGCTCTGGTCGCGGCCAAGTGCCGTGAGCATCGGTTGCGTCCGAACCTCGTCGAGGTCATCGAGGGCCAGCACACGCAACACGGCCCGTTCGACTGCGAGTACTTCGCGGTGAACCACTCGATTCCCGATGCGCTTGCCATCGCCATCAGGACCGATGCAGGTCTGGTACTGCACACGGGTGACATCAAGCTCGATCAGCTGCCGCTGGACGGTCGCCTGACCGACCTGGCCGGCTTCTCGCGGCTCGGCGACGAGGGCGTCGACCTGCTTCTGGTCGACTCCACCAATGCCGAGGTGCCCGGATTCGTCACGCCGGAACGCGAGATCGGCGGAGTGCTCGATACCGTCATCGGCAAGGCGAAACAGCGCGTCATCGTCGCGTCGTTCGCCAGTCACGTGCACCGCATCCAACAGGTCATCGACGTCGCCGAGCGGTACAACCGCCGGGTGGCGTTCGTCGGCCGGTCGATGGTCCGCAACATGCAGATCGCTCAGGACCTCGGCTACCTGCGTGTGCCCGACGGCCTCGAGGTCACTGTCGACACTGCCGCAACGCTTCCCGACGACCGGTTGGTGCTCATCTCCACCGGTTCGCAGGGCGAGCCGCTCTCGGCGCTGTCCCGGATGGCCCGCGGCGAGCATCGCCAGATCAACGTCAAGGCGAACGATCTCGTGGTG
This sequence comes from Rhodococcus sp. BS-15, assembly GCF_000813105.1. Classification (NCBI taxonomy): domain Bacteria; kingdom Bacillati; phylum Actinomycetota; class Actinomycetes; order Mycobacteriales; family Nocardiaceae; genus Rhodococcus; species Rhodococcus sp. BS-15. Next base: position 10,520 of record NZ_BAOX01000128.1, read on the forward strand.
CTGGCTTCCTCGCTCATCCCCGGCAACGAGAACTCGGTGTTTGCCGTGGTCAACGGCCTCGCCAAGCGTGGCGCGACCGTCGTGACGCAGCAGAATGCGAAGGTTCACGTTTCGGGCCACGCCTCGGCGGGTGAGCTGCTGTACCTCTACAACGCGGTACGGCCCACCAATGCCATGCCGGTGCACGGCGAGTGGCGTCACCTGCGGGCCAACGCGGCGCTGGCCAAGGCGACGGGTGTCCCCGAGGAACGTGTGGTGTTGGCGGAGGACGGCGTGGTGGTCGACATGGTCGACGGTCTCGCCGAGATCGTCGGACAGGTGCCCGTGGGGCACGTGTACGTCGACGGCCTCTCGGTCGGTGACGTCGGCGATTCGACGCTGTCCGATCGACTGGTACTGGGCGAGGGCGGATTCATCGCGATCAGCGTTGCCGTCGATTCGGCCACCGGACGCGCGGTGACCGCACCCGAGGTGTCCGGTCGAGGATTCTCCGACGATCCGGCCGCACTCAAGGAGGCCGGTCAACTCGTCGAGTCGGAGTTGCAGCGTCTGGCGTCCGACGGCGTGTCGGATACGCATCGCATCGCGCAGGCCGTGCGCCGTGTGGTCGGTCGGTGGGTGGCGGACAAGTATCGCCGCAAGCCCATGATCGTTCCGACGATCATCGCGGTCAAGCCGCAACCGCAGTCCTAGAGTTCAGACGAGCAGTCGCCAGAGTCCGATCAGACCGAGAACGACGATGGCACCACGCAGGGCCGCCGGCGAGAGCCGGCGGCCGTAGCGCGCTCCGACCGCTCCACCGATCAGGGAGCCGACCGCGATCAGTCCGGCGGCCTGCCAGCTGATGTCGTCGAATCGAAAGATCGTGTACGTCACTGCTGCAACGACATTGACGACCAGCGACAAGAGATTCTTGGCTGCGTTCATCCGCTGCATGGTTTCGGGGAGTAGTGCCCCCATCACCCCGATGAGCAGAATGCCCTGTGCGGCAGTGAAATAGCCGCCGTAGATGCCGACCATCAGAGTGCCTCCGGTGACCAGTGCCATCCGGGTACGGCTGATGTGGTTCGCGGCCTTGCCTGCGGCTTCCGATCGTCGCTTGGCCCAGGCCTGAATTCGCGGTTGTGCGACAACGAGAATCAGCGCGCCGATGAGCAACACCGGAACCACTGCGGCGAACACGGTTTCGGGCAGATGCAGCAGCAGCCAGGCGCCACCGAGCGCTCCGAAGAACGAGGCGGGCAATTGCCACCGCAGGCGATGCCACTGCCCGCGCAGTTCCCGGCGATATCCCCACGTGCCCGACACGCTTCCCGCGACCAGTCCCACGGCATTGGACATGGTGGCGACCACCGGGGGATAGCCGAATGCGACCAAGGTCGGAAACGTGATCAGCGTCCCGGAACCGACGACGGCGTTGATCGCTCCGGCTCCGAGTCCGGCGAGCAGGATGACGAGAATTTCCGATACCGGCACTGTTGGGAGGCTACCGACGGGTCGGGTGCATCGAACATCGGGGAGTGTGAGGCCGGCGGGATGCCGTCGGTTCGCTCGGGACGTACCGTGGACTCCGTGAGCCTTGCCCAGGATGAACGTTCTCAACTGGTCCAGACCCTTCTCGACGTGGGTCCCGATGCGCCGACGCTGTGCGGTGAGTGGACAGCGGCCGATCTGGCGGCGCATCTCGTCGTCCGGGAGCGACGCCTGGACGCTTCGCCGGGCATATTTCTCTCTCCGCTCGCGGGGTACACGGAGCGGGTCCAGCGATCCGTGGCGAACAAGCCGTTCGCGACCGTGGTGGAGGACGTACGGACCGGGCCGCCCATGTGGTCGCCGTTCGCACTGCTGGATCCTTTGATCAATCTCGGTGAGATGTTCGTTCATCACGAGGATCTGCGCCGGGCAGGTGAGAGTTGGACTCGGCGAGTGTTACCCACCGCGGTGGAGACCCGGCTCTGGCCGCAGGTTCGTCTGGTGGGTCGGGGCGGTCACCGCTCCTCACCCGTGCCGGTCCACGTGCGCACTCCCGATGGCCGACATGCCACGTTCAAGGGCGGGTCGGGCCCCGGCGTGACCGTGGTGGGGGAGCCGTCGGAACTGCTGCTCTACGCGTTCGGACGTGATCAGATCGAGGTGCTGTACGAGGGTTCGGCAGACGATGTCGCTGCCGTGAAGGCGCTCGATCTGAGCTTCTGACACATTCACCTCCGCTGTTACTGGTGTTGCGGATGGTTTCGACGGGGCTGTTGCGACTAGCTGGGGGCATGGCAGGAAAGACCAGCACCTCCACCGCCAGGGCCGGATCCAGCGGATCCGGCTCCTCGCGCGCATCCGGCACCGCCCGTAAATCCGGTGGCGGCCGTACCGCGCGCACCGTCACCACGCCGAAGAAG
>NZ_BAOX01000127.1:0-12922 GCF_000813105.1 Rhodococcus sp. BS-15
GTCTGGGCATCGGCGCGACGATCCGGGCGCGGCGCTCGTGAAGTCGCTCGCCGTGTCCACGAAGGCACTGGTCGTCTCGGCCCTGGCACTGCTGATGCTGTTGCTCGCCGCACCGATCGCGTCGGCGCATTCGCAGGTCACCGGGTACAGCCCGGCCGACGGCTCGTCCCTGGACTCGTCTCCGGCGACGGCGTCGGTGACGTTCAACGAGGTGCCGCAGTCGCAGTTCGCCACGCTCAACGTCGTCGGGCCCGACGGCAACATCTGGTCCGAGGGCGATGCACGCGTCGAAGGTCAGAGCGTCGTCGTCGACGTCGGTGAACTGGGACCGATCGGCGAGTACACCCTCGCGTATCGCATCACCTCGGCCGACGGCCACCCCGTGAGCGGTACCGCGACGTTCACGCTGACGCAGGAGGGTTCGGGAACTCCCGGGGCACCGGCCGACGCGTCGAGCAGCTCCGAGGAGTCCGAGAGTTCGTTCCTCGGCGGCTACGGTCGGATCGCGCTGATCGCAGTGGCGGTTCTGGCTTTCGCCGGGGCTTTGGCATTCGCTCTGCGCAAGCCGAAGAACCAGAAGTAGTACCGACGTGGCTGCGGTGGGCGAGAGAAGCGTTCGGCTGGTACTCGCCGCCGCAGCTGCGGCGTTGCTGGGGGTCGCGGCGGCGTTCGCGCTGGCGTACCCCACCTTTCCCGGTGGGTCGTCGTGGCTACGGGTGATCGCGGTGGCGTCGGGCTCGGTGGTGTTGGGGTTCGGGGTTCTCGCTGTCCTGGACGGCAATTCCGATTCCCGACGCCCCGCCGTCGACTCGCTGGTGATGTGGCGCGCGATCGGTTATCTGTCGGGACTGTGGGCGGTGGCCGAGTTCGTTCTGCTGGCCGCTGCGGCGGCCGATTCTGCCGGGCGTACGCCACTGACGTTGTCGCCGAGCGCTTTCGCCACGTTCGCAACCTCCATCTCCGTGGGTCGTCTGGGTACGGCGACGGTGATCCTGCGCTCACCCTCTGCGCCATCGGGGTGGCCGGGTATCGGTCGGGGGCGAGCTGGTCTCCGACTCCGGTGATCGTGCTGGCGTCCCTTGCACTGGTCGCTCGGCCGATCACCGGGCACATGTCGCAGTTCACGTTCGGCTCCTTTGCCGTTGCCGTGCACGTGCTGTGCGCGTCGGTGTGGCTCGGTGTACTGGGTGCGATGGCGTTGAGTCTGCGGAGCAAATCGGCGTGGGCGACGCTGTTGCCGGTCTATTCGCGAGTCGCGTTCTGGTGCGTCGTCGGAGTTGCCACCACCGGGGTGTTGGACGCGGTCCTGAAGCTCGACAGCCTCACGGCGGTGGTCGAGACCGGTTACGGCCGAATCGTTCTCGCCAAGGTTCTCGCCACGGTGATCCTGATCGCGTCGGCTCACCGGATCCGTGGGACGTGGTTGCCGACCGTCGCCGCACACCGATCCACGGTGGAGCACTCGGTGGGGCGAGCGGCCGCGCACGTCTGCCTGCTGGCACTGGCATTCGGCTTGGCCGCGGCGCTGGCGACCACTGCCTGAGCCGGCAGTAGGCACAACCTTGTCGGAGCGCTGTACTAGCCTGAGTACATGCCGAAGTTGACTGTGGTGCCGGGTGGTTCTTCCGCACCTGCGCTCGGCCGGATCCACACTGTCGCGGAGTTCTTCGCCGGTATCGGCTTGGTGCGAATGGGCCTGGAGCAGGCCGGCTTCGAGGTCTCGTGGGCCAACGACATCGAGCGCGACAAGCACCACATGTATCGCCAGCACTTCGGAGACGATGCCGGCCATTTTCAACTCGGCGATGTCGCTCGCACTCGAGGAGACGATCTGCCCGACGGTCTGTCGTTGGCGTGGGCGTCGTTTCCGTGCACCGACTTGTCGTTGGCCGGCGGCCGGGCCGGGCTTGCGGGCAAGAATTCCTCGACGTTCCGGCATTTCACGCGGGTGTTGAGCGAGCTCGGTGATGCTCGACCCGAGGTGGTGGCGCTGGAGAACGTCGTCGGGCTGGCGACCAGTCACGGCGGCGACGATCTGGCCGCAGCGGTTCGCGAGCTCAACGAGCTCGGCTATTCGGTGGATGTCCTCACCATCGATGCTCGACGCTTCGTTCCGCAGTCGCGTCCACGTCTGTTCTTGATCGGTGCGCAGAATCCCCCCGAGGATGCCCGCGATCCCAACAGTGAGCTTCGGCCGGATTGGTTGCAGGCGGTGTACGGCGATTCGACGTTGCTGACCCACCGGGCTCCGCTGCCGAGTCCGCCGATTCCGTTGACCAGCGGTCTGGGAGATCTGGTCGAGCGCATGGACTATCGCGACGAGCGGTGGTGGGATACAGCCCGTACCGCGGCGTTCGCGCAGTCGCTGTCGCCGATTCAGTTGCAGCGCATCGAGATTCTCAAGAAGGCCCGCAAGGTCAGCTACCGCACCGCCTACCGTCGCACCCGCAACGGCGTCGCCGTCTGGGAGGCTCGCCCCGACGACATCTCCGGCTGCCTCCGCACCGCCCGCGGCGGTTCGTCGAAGCAGGCGGTGGTCAAGATGGGCAACGGCCGGTTGCAGGTGCGCTGGATGACGCCACTCGAGTACGCCCGCCTGATGGGTGCGGGCGAGTACACACTCGACGGTCTGCGAAACAACCAGGCGCTCTTCGGGTTCGGGGATGCGGTGTGCGTTCCCGTGGTCGCCTGGTTGGCCGAGCACTACCTGATGCCTCTGGTCACCGGGACGCTGAACTCATCGAATACGGCTGCGGCGCATGTCAAGTCACGGTAGGTCCTCGCTGCGGTCATCTGCCATCGCGCCGCGCAAGAGCACACTTCCCGCGGACGATGTGCAGTCCTTTCGCACGGCTCTGCGAGAAGTGCTGAGCGAGAGGGACCATCAGGGCCGGGTGTGGTCGGCAGCCAAATGGGGCGTGTATGCGTTCTACGACTACGACGGCGAGCCGATCTACGTGGGGCAGACCAAGGAGAAGCTCAGCGTCCGGGTGCAGCGTCATCTGACCAATCAGCGAACCGACGCCGTCGCGATGCGGGTGCTCGACGTCTTCGAGGTCGCGGAGATCGAGATCTGGCCGCTGTGGCAGTACGAGGATCTCAAGAAGTCCGACGGCGCAGAACAATTCCGCACAGCCGAGCGTGATCTGAATGCGCACGAGTACACGGCGTACCTCGAGGCCATCGACAAGTCGCGGCACAAGGCGATCCTGAACGAGAAGATTCCGCCGGTCTCGGAGCCCATCGCACTCCCGGCGTCGCTGCGTCGGTCCCTGATCTCCGAGCAGACCCGCCGCGAGCGTGGGCATCCCGACATCCGCATCGCCCGCCGCGCCGAAACCATCTCGCGGCTGGCAGCGGTCACCCGCGAACGAGGCGAGGTCTCCGAGGGTCTACGACGCGTCCTCGTGGTCCAGGCCGTGCGCCTGGCCTACCTGTCGGCCGAGCGACTCGCCTTCGTCGAAGGACATCCCATCCCCGATCCCGCCGCGATCGACGTCACCGCCCTGGTGGGTTCGGTGCTGCACGAGCGCAGTGACGACGGTCCCGACAACGCACCCGAGGACGAGCCCGAGGACGACGGCGAGCTGGACCTGTTCAGCGACTACTGACGAAAGTAGGCTCGCCCCGTGCCGCTTCCCCCTCACGTTGCCGATCTCACCAGCATCGACCTGCTGCTGTCGGTGGCCGAGCTCGGCAGCATCGGGCGAGCGGGTAGAGCCCACGGCATGTCGCAGCCGGCGGCCAGTGCACGTATTCGTGCGTTGGAAAGACGCGTCGGCGCTCCGCTGCTGCGACGCGGGGCGCGAGGAACGGTACTGACCGAACTCGGTGAGCTCGTCGCGAGTTGGGCCGCGCCGGTCGTTCGGTCCGCCGAGGACTTGGCAACGGCCATCGCCACGTTGCACGCCGAACGCATCGGCCATGTGCAGATTGCCGCGAGTCAGACTGTCGCAGAGTATCTTCTACCGCGATGGCTGGTCACGCTGCACACGCTTGTCCCCCACATCGTTCCGACGCTGAGCTCGGGTAACTCGACGGTCGTCGCCGAGAAGGTGCTTGCCGGTGCCGCCGACCTCGGTTTCATCGAAAGCCCCAGTGTCCCTGCAGCTCTGGACCACCGGACCGTTGCCACCGACGAACTTCTGCTCGTGGTGGCACCGGACCACTCGTGGGCCGTCACCGCGCCGTCGGCCGCCGAGATCGTCGCCACCGCACTGGTGACGCGGGAGGCCGGGTCGGGGACGCGCTCGGCCTACGAAAGCGCCTTGGCTGCAGCGGGTCTCGGGAAACCGATGTCGCCGCTCCTCGAGGTCTCCTCGACGACGGCGATCAAGTCCGCGGTCGGGGCAGGAATCGGCGGAGCGTGCTGAGCTCACTGGCCGTTGCCCCCGAGTTGGCCGCCGGCACTCTGGTCCGCGTACCGATCCCAGGACTGACCTTGCGCCGTGCGCTGCGGGCAATCTGGCCGTCCGGCCGCGCGCCGAGTGGACCGGCCGCGGAGTTGCTCACCGTGGCGGCGAAGGCTCACCTGTAGCCATAGCCCTGGGTTATGGCTGGTGGACGAACTGCTGCCTACCGAGGGGGCACGGCACCGCGCAGGCTGAAGACATGGCCGTGACAGCTCCTACCGCGTGGTGCGCCGCCAGCCCTTCGAGCACATCACCCCCAACTGGTTCGCTGCGGTGATGGGGACCGGCATCGTAGCCACCGCGGCCGCGGCGTTGCCGGTGCAGTTCCCGGCTCTGCACGTTTTTCGCGGTCGCTGTCTGGGTCTGCGCCGCCGCGGCGCTGATCGTGATCGGTGCGGCCTTCGCGCGGCACTGGATCGGGCATCGCGACCGAGCCGTCGCCTATGCCCGGCACCCGGTGATGGTGCAGTTCTACGGCGCTCCGCCCATGGCGATGCTCACCGTCGGCGCGGGTGCAGGTCTCCTCGGAGCGGACCTGCTCGGATCCACTGCGGCCACAACGCTGTTCGCCGGCCTGTGGATCACCGGGACGATCACCGGTCTGCTCACCAGCGTCGTCGTTCCGTATCGAATGATCACCGCGTCCGATCATCGCGACGTTGCCGCCCTGCCCGCGTGGCTGATGCCAGTGGTGCCGCCGATGGTCTCGGCCTCGACCGGGGCTTTGCTGCTTCCGCACCTACCCGAGGGCCAGTGGCGGCTGGCGCTGCTGTGCGCCTGCTACGCGATGTTCGGTCTGTCGCTGATCGTCGGGATGATCACGCTGACTCTGATCTACGGGCGTCTGCTGCACGGCGGTCTACCGCCCGTCGACGCGGCTCCGACCGTGTGGATCACGCTGGGACTGATCGGGCAGTCGATCACGGCGGCGAACCTGCTCGGCACCGACGCGTCGATGGTGTTCACCGGTGCACAGTCGTCGATCGCCGTCGGACTCCACGTTGTCGGCATCGGCTACGGGTTGATCATGGGCGGCTTCGGAATGTTGATGTTCGCGCTCGCGACGGCTCTCACCGTGCACGCGGCGCGCAGGAACCTGGGGTTCTCGCTGACGTGGTGGTCGTTCACCTTTCCCGTCGGCACCTGTGTCACCGGAGCGACTGCGCTGGGGCGGGCACTGAACTTCGGTGCGGTGCAGGCTCTGGCCGTTGCCCTGTACGTCCTACTGCTCGCCGCCTGGTTCACCGTGGCCACCCGCACTCTTCGCGGCGTCCGGCGCGGAGAGTTGCTGCATCCGGGTCACAGGTGAGAAAGAACGTTCACCACGTTGCCGCCGGAGTCGCGAAAGAAGAATCGGCGCACGCCCCACTCTTCGTTGGTGATCTCGTAGACGATCTCGAGGTCCGCATCGACGGCAGCTCGGTAGGCCGCGTCCACGTCGTCCACCTCGATCGACGCGGATGGATTGACCGGTCCGGTGGGATCGGTGGTGATCAGGCTGAGCTGCGCCGCACTGTCACCCGACGGCGCGAGCGTGGCGATCCAACCGTGATTCATCACCACCTCCATGCCGGTGACCTGGACGTACTTGTCCAGCGCCGCATCGAGATCGGTGACCGTGAGCAATGGCATCGCGCGCACAACGTCCATGTCCGGACTGTATCGCCGAAAACGTCCCCGCGGGGACGTCCTCCCCCGCTGCACCGGCGGGCACAGTCCTACTCTCTCTGTATGGAGTCCATCGGACATGAGCTTCGGCAGCACGCGTCCGACTATGTCAAGCGCGCGGAGGCCGGCGAGTCGATGCTGATCACGGTTGCCGGACGCCCCAGCGCCTTGTTGGGGCCGACAGAGCGAAAGCACTGGAACACATTCGACGACATAGCCGACGTCTTCGACTCCGCACACGAGCCAACCCTCGCGGGCGATCTGATCGACATCGACGGCTCGATGCGGGACCCGTGGCAGCCCATCGAAGAACTGGTCGAGATCCACAGCCCCTGAACCCATCGAGTCGTTCACCCCGACGACATGTGCAGTTCCCGCAACACCTGCCTGCCGGTCGATTCGGGTCGGAAGCATGAGCAACTTCCGTGCTCGATGCCTCCAGGAGATGTACCAAGTGAACACTGTTCGTCGCGTTGCCACCGGTGGAATCCTCGGTCTCGCCGCCCTCACCCTTGCGTCCTGCTCCGAGCCTGCGGCTCCCGAGGCCGGTGGAAACGGCGACGGGGCCAGCGGCACTCTCACGGTGTACACCTCGGAGCCGCAGGCGAAGATCGACGCTCTCAATGCCGAGTTCACCGCGGAGAACCCCGGCATCGACGTACAGGTGTTCCGCGCGGGCACCGGCGATCTCAACGCGCGCATCGCGTCGGAGCGGCAGACCGGTTCCATCGGTGCGGACGTTCTGCTCGCTGCGGACGCCCCCACGTTCGAGAAGTACAAGGCCGACGACCTCCTCCTGCAGTACACCCCTGCCGACGTCGACGCGCTCGATCCCAACGTCGTCGATCCCGACGGCTACTACGTCGGTACCCGCATCATCCCGACGGTCATCGCGTACAACACCGGCACGGTGTCGGCGCCCCCGACGTCGTGGAAGGAACTGGCCGATCCCCAGTACAAGGGCCGGATCACGCTGCCCAATCCGGATGTGTCCGGCGCGGCCGCCTTCAACACCGCCGTCTGGCTGGGCCAGGACGACCTCGGCCTGCCGTGGCTCACCGACCTCGTCGCCAACGAACCCGTGGTCGCCGAGAGCAACGGCCCCGTCGCTCAGCCGTCGCCGCCGGTACTCAGCCCGTCGGCATCGTCGTCGACTACCTGGTGCGCGAGCTGGCCGACAAGGGATCGCCCATCGCCGCGTCGTACCCCACCGACGGCGTTCCGTACATCTCCCAGCCCGCCGGGATCTTCGCGGATTCCGCCAATCCCGAAGCGGCCCAGAAGTACGTGGACTTCCTGGTCAGCAAGCGCGGTCAGGAAATCGCTGTGGAGCAGCAGTACCTGCCGGTCCGGTCCGATGTCGGCACGCCCGAGGGCACACCCCCGCTCGACGAGATCGAACTGCTGAACCCGGACCTCGCCACCATCACTGCCTCACAGCCCGATGCCGTCGCCACGTTCAACGATCTTCTTGGCTGACCGCGTCACCTGGGTACGCGCCGGCCTGTGGCTGGCCGTACTGGCCCTGATCGGTGCACCGCTGGCCGCCGTGGTCTCGATCGGATTGGGCGGCAACCACATACAGGAGCTGCTCGACGGCGGAATCGCGTCGGCTGCGGCCAACAGCATCGTGTCGGCAGGCCTGTCCGCGGCCGCGGCGGTGGCCATCGCGACCGTCATGGCCCTCGTTCTCGATCGCACCGACCTGCCGGGCCGGTCAGTGCTGCGCCTGATTCTGCTCAGCCCCTTGCTGATTCCGCCGTTCGTCGGCGCAATCGCCTGGACGGGTCTGCTGGGCCCGAGCGGAATGATCAACTCGTTCTGGAACGAGACGTTCGGCGGCGGTCCGCTGTGGAACATCTACGGCGGCGACGGGGTGATCTTCTTGCTCACGGTCCACTCGTACCCGCTTGCGTACCTGATCATTTCGGCGGCGCTCCGACGCGTACCGGGCGATCTCGAACAGGCGGCTCGCATTGCCGGAGCATCTCCGTTCCGGGCCATGCGCGACGTGACGCTGCCGCTGCTGCGTCCGGCCCTGCTGGCGTCACTGACGTTGACGGCCGTGTCCAATCTTGCAGACTTCGGCATTCCTGCCTGATCGGATTGCCCGAGCGCTACGTCACGCTCTCGACCATGGTGTATCGATACATTCAGTCGGGCACCGTCGATCGCCCCCTCGAGGTGGTCTCGACCATCGGCATCGGACTCCTCGCACTCGCCGTGGTCGCAGTAGCGATCGATCGCATTCTCGGCCGCCGATCGATTCAGTTGGACGGCGCGGTCACTGCCCCGCAGCTACTTCCGCTGGGTCGCAGTCGAATTCCCGCAGGAATCGTTGCCTGGCTCATCGGGCTGGCTCTGACGGTGTTGCCGATCCTGGCGTTGGCCACGCAGGCGTTGCTGCCGGCTCCCGGCGTACCACTCACCTGGAGCAACCTCACCCTGCAGAGCATCGAGAGCGCGGTCACCGCACCGGGAACGCTGGTCGGTATCCAGAACTCGGTGACCCTGGCTCTCGGGGCCGCTGTGGTGTGCGGATTCCTCGGCTTGGCCATCGGCGTGCTCACCACCCGCACTCGTTCCCGCGACAACGTCGGCCTGGATCTGGCAGCGATGCTGCCGCAGGCGATTCCCGGCCTCGTCATCGCGGTCGGCTGGTTGATCATCGGCCGGTACACCGGCCTGTTCGACACGAAGTGGGTCATCCTGTGCGCGTACGTGATGGCGTTCCTCGCGATCGTCGTCCAAGCTGTCCGCGCACCCTCGAGTTCCACTCCGACAGCCCTCGAAGAAGTCGCCAGATCCTCTGGCGCGTCGCAACTTCGATCACTGTGGGACGTGCCGTGGAAGATGGCCATCCCGGCTGCGATCACCGGCGCGGTACTCGTCGCCCTCACTGCGGTGCGCGAGCTGACCATGTCGGTGCTCCTCGTCGCGCCGGGCACACAGACCCTCGGCGTATCCATCTTCAACCTGCAGCAGGCCGGGGACTACAACGCCGCCTCCGCCCTGTCCCTACTCGTCGCGCTCGTGGGATTCGCAGGCCTCGGCCTCGTCGCATCCACCCGAGCCGGACGCCCGTAGCTCCGACGCCCGTAGTTCCGACGCCGAGAAGAAGGAATCGATGTCCGCCATCACGATCGAGCAGCTCGGCCTCCGATACCCCGACGGCACAATCGGTTTGGAGGGCATCGACCTGGAGATCGCCGACGGCGAGTTCGTTGCACTCGTCGGACCGTCGGGCTCCGGCAAGACCACGCTGCTGCGTACCGTCGCCGGCTTCCTGACGCCGACCGCCGGCTCGATTGCCATCGGCCCCGATGTGGTTGCGAGCGAGCGCCTCTCGACGCCTCCCGAATCGCGCAAGCTCGGCATGGTGTTTCAGCAGCACGCGCTGTGGCCGCACCGCAGCGTCGGGCGGAATGTCTCCTACCCGCTCGAACTGGCCAAGGTCGCCAAGTCCGAACGCGAGAAGAAGGTCGCCGCCGTGCTCGAACTCGTCGGGCTGCCCGGGCTCGAGAACCGGGACCCGTCGACGTTGTCCGGTGGCCAGCGGCAACGCGTCGCACTCGCTCGCGCCCTGGTCTCCTCGCCGCGGGCGCTGCTGCTCGACGAGGCGCTGTCTGCACTGGACGAGCCCCTGCGTGATCGTCTTCGTCTCGAACTGCGCGCGCTGACGCGGGCCGCGAACCTGACCGTCCTGCACGTGACCCACGACCGCACCGAGGCCCTTGCTCTCGCCGACCGGGTGGTCGTCCTCGATCAGGGTGCCGTCGCGCAGATCGGTACGCCCGAGGACGTGGTGCGCGCTCCGGCATCGGCGTTCGTTGCCCGCTTCCTGTCCGACGCCACCCTCGTAGACGGGACCGTCGCGCAGGGCACATTTTCCTCCGGCTCACTCACAGTCGCGGCGGAGGGCTCCGGACCCGGGACGCTCGCAATCCTGCCGACCGACATCGAGATCGTGCCCGACGGCGACGGCGACGTCAGCGGCACCGTGACCTCCTCACTGTTCGGACGTGATGCCAGCGATGTTCTGGTTCGCTCCGGCGATGTGGACTTCCGATGCTCGGTGCGCGGGCCGCGCCCGCAGGTGGGCGAGACCGTTGCGTTGAGCGTCCGGCGGTCGTTCTTCTACCCGCGCTAGCCACCCTCGGCCGCGGATCGGCTCCCCAGTTTCGGATTTCCGACTGCGATCGAAGGCACAAATCCATATCCGGGGAGCCGATCCCCAGACGGATCCACCCTGTGACCCACCAGACAGGAATAATGTTTGCTTAGCGCATGTATGTATATATATGGTTGCAGACAGCAAGTAAATAAGAATCGACGTTGGAGCACTCATGGCAGTTCAATCCACGACAGCGGAGTCGTTGGTCGAAGAGGTCTTTCTCTTCGGGCGCACGCTGAAGCGGGCCGTGACCACCGGAGTCGAGGATTCACCCCTGCCGCAGGCCCTGACCGGAGTTCTGTCCATCCTGGCGACCGAGGGCGAATGCAGACAGACCGACCTGGCCAGCAGGCTCTGCGTCAGTCAGTCCGCCCTCAGCCGGCAGATCGCAGACCTCGTCGACCTCGGCTACATCGATCGGCATCCGGATCCCGACGACAGACGTGCGTCTCGGGTCTGTGTGTCGGACGTGGGCCAGGTTCGACTGAAACAAATTTGGGCCAGACGCGCACGTCGTCTGGCCGTGATGTTGAGCGGCTGGAGCGAGTCCGAGGCACTCGATGCACTCGACTCGATCCGCAAACTGAACGACACCTTCACCGAAGACGCCCACGCCCAGCATCAGGACGTGGTCCGCATTGAATCGATTGCGAGATAAGACATGACAACTTCCGCGGAAACTCCGCCCAATCAGGCAGTCGTCGATCCCGACGCGATGTCGCATCGCCAGATCCTCGAAGCCCTCACCGGCCTGCTCGCTGCGCTGTTCACCGCGCTGCTGAGCACCACCATCGTCTCGACGGCACTGCCCACCATCATCGGTGACCTCAAAGGCTCGCAGACCGCGTACGCCTGGGTCATCACCACGGCCCTGCTGGCCAACGCCGCGTCCACTCCCATCTGGGGCAAGCTCGCCGACCTGTTCAACAAGAAGGTGCTGGTCCAGAGCGCGATCGTCATCTTCGTCGCGGGCTCGCTGATCGCCGGCTTCGCACACAACGTGCCGGTCCTGCTGGCCGCACGCGTGGTGCAGGGCATCGGCATGGGTGGCCTGACGGCTCTCGTCATCGCCATCATCGGCACCATCGTCTCGCCGCGTGATCGCGGCCGCTACTCCGGCTACACCGGTGCCGTCATGGCCGTGTCGATGTCCGGTGGCCCGATCCTCGGTGGCGTCATCGTCGACAGCCCCCTCGGTTGGCGCTGGTGCTTCTTCGTCTGCGTGCCGCTGGCCGTCATCGCTCTCGGACTGCTGCAGAAGACCCTGCACATCAAGACCGTCCGCAAGGACAACGTCTCCATCGACTGGCTCGGCGCACTTCTGCTCACCGCAGGCGTTTCCGTTCTGCTGGTGTGGGTGTCGTTCGCAGGCAAGGCCGACTACTACGCCTGGATCTCCCGTGAGACGGCCTACCTGGTGGGCGGCGGAGTTCTACTGCTGATCCTCACGATCATCGTCGAGGCACGGCACAAGTCGCCGATCATCCCGCTCAAGATCGTCACCGAGCGCACCACCGGCCTCGCCATCATCGCGTCGATCGCCGTCGCGTCGGCCTCTTCGGAGCCACCACCTTCCTCGGCCAGTACTTCCAGACCGCTCGCGGCTACACCCCCACCGAAGCCGGATTGCTCTCCATCCCACTGGTGTTCGGCATGCTCGTCGCCTCCGTCGGCTCGGGTCAGCTCATCACCAAGTTCGGAAAGTGGAAGCCGTTCATCGTCACCGGCTCTGTTCTGCTGGTCGTCGGATTCCTGCTCCTGGGCACCATCGATCACGCCACCAGCCTGGTCACGGTCGGCATCTTCATCACCATCGTCGGCCTCGGTACCGGCATGCTGATGCAGAATCTCGTTCTCGCAGTGCAGAACACGGTCAGTGTGCAGAACGTCGGAGCGGCTTCGTCGACGGTTGCGTTCTTCCGCACCTTCGGCGGCGCGATCGGCGTCTCGGTTCTCGGTTCGCTGCTCGCCACCCGGGTGGCCGACAAGTCCGCAGCCGGCCTGGCCCAGCTCGGCGTCGACAGCTCGTCGGGCGGCGGTGGATCGCTCGATCTCACGTCACTGCCCGCACCCGTCCTCGAAGTCGTCCGCACCGCATACGGTGATGCGACCGGTCGCATCTTCATGATCGCCGGCTTCGTCGCGATCGTCACGCTGATCGCAGTCGTCTTCATCCCGAATCGTCCACTGCGCCAGACGATCGACATCGCGTCGGCACCTGCGCAGGGACCCAAGGACGAGCCGCAGGACCAGCTCGCCGAGATTCCGTCCTTCGGTGCCACCCAGGATTACGTCTCTGCCGAGCGCAGCACCGAGGGCCGGCACGAGGCTCAGCCGGGGCAGCGCCCCTTCGAGGGTCTGAGCACCGACGCACGTGATCGACTGCTCGCCCTGCTGCTCCCCGAGCCGAAGGACACGTTGGCAGCGCTGGACGAGGCCGAGACCATCCGCGCCGAAGTGATTGCACTGCAGCAGGAACTCGACGCGAAGATGCTCGATTTCGATGCAGTGTGCGAGAGGCTTCGTCGTCTCGGACTCAGTGAGCAGCAGATTGCTCGGGTGTTGGGAGACAACCACATTCCCGACAGTCACAATCACTACGCACACGCCGGACTGAACGGACACAGCGTCAACTAGGTCAAGCCTCACGGCAGTTCCCCGCACCCCC
>NZ_BAOX01000126.1:0-12971 GCF_000813105.1 Rhodococcus sp. BS-15
GGGGAAGTAGACCTTGGTGAATATCTCGAGCGATTCTCGACGCTCCCCTTTCAGCGCGTCCCCGAGCACCGTCTCGGCAGCTCCGTTGGCGTAGACGTCGGCGGTGTCGAAGGTGGTGATGCCTGCATCGAGCGCCGCACGAACGCACTGGGTGGCGATGTCGTTCTCCACCTGCGATCCGTGGGTCAACCAGTTGCCGTAGGTGATCTCCGAAATCTTCAGTCCGCTGTTTCCGAGGTATCTGTAAGCCATGTAGAAAACGGTACTCCGGCCGCAATTCCGACCCCGTGTGTCACGCGGGTCGAATTTACTGATGTGTAACAGCGTGTGCATACGGCGTCGTTAGCGTCGTTACCGTGTCCATCACAGACCGCAAGGGTGTTCTCGTACTGATCACCGCTCTCACACTCAGCGCCGTCGGTTGTCAATCGACCAGCACTCCCGACGACGGTTCCGACCTGGCCTTGCAGGGACTCGGCGTCGACGATCTTCGGTTGCGCTTGGAGTCGGGTCAGTACACCAGCGCGGACATCACTCGGACGTACCTCGACCGGATCGACAAGTACGACGACACAGGCCCGACGCCGCTGCATGCTGTTGTCGACGTCAATGCCGACGCACTGGCCGAGGCGAGCACGTTGGACGACGAGCGCGCTGCGGGAACAATACGGGGCCCGCTGCACGGTATTCCGGTACTGATCAAGGGCAACATCGGAAGTTCGGAACTTGCCGCGACGGCGGGAAACGTCGATCTGAGTGCGTTCCGTCCCGTCGAGGACTCTCCGGTGGTTCGCAACCTGCGAGAGTCGGGCGCAATCATCCTCGGAACCACCAACATGTCCGAATTTGCCTGGCATGGAACGTTTACCAAGAGTTCTGTCGAAGGTACGACCGCGAATATTTTCGACCGCGAGCTCAGCGCCAGCGGTTCCAGTGGCGGAAGCGCAGTAGCCGTGGCGGCGGGCTTCGCCCCGATCGCCTTGGGTACGGACACCTGCGGCTCGGTGGTCGGGCCGGCTGCCCACGCCGGGCTGGTGGGATTTCGCCCGAGTCACGATGCGATCAGCAGGGACGGCGTGGTTCCCCTGTCTCTCTCGCAGGACGTGGTCGGGCCGATCGGGCACTCCGTCGCCGACGCAGCGGCCGTGGCCGATCTGACCAGTGGCAACGACAACGGATGGTCCGACTCCGCAGCAGCAATAGACCTGACATCCGTGACGGCGGCGTACCTCACCTGGCCGTTCGATGCTCGTGGGGCTGATCCGGACAGTCCCGACCAGGCCGTGCGGCCCCAGATCCGTACCGCTTCGGATGCGGCCGTCGAGGCCCTCGCTCAATCGGGACCGCAGTTGGTCGACCTCCCCGAGCTGAACCAGGAGTTCGCCACCGACGTTCTGACGGACAGTGGTTACAAGGATGCACGGCCATCCATCGACCAGTTTCTCAGTTCGACGAACGCCGCCTACGATCCCGAGGTCGCCGCGAAGGCTCTCCCTTCGGATGTTCTGACTTTCGAGGATGTGGCCGAAGGCAGTGCGCTGGAAGCAGACACGATCACCGAGTGGTTGGCGGCACCCCCGTTGCCCAATCCGGCGCAGGATGCGATCCTCGAGAAACAACAGGCGGGCACGCAGGCGCTGACCGACCTCATGGCCACCCGGAATGTGGACGTTCTCATCTACCCGACGACGCCGGAAACAGCATCGGCGGAGTGGGCGGGCACGGCAGCGTGCGGTATCAGTGCGAACACCGGTGCGCCCTCGGTTCAGATCCCTATCGGTAGCACGACGAGCGGCTTGCCTTTCGGTTTGACCGTCGCGGCCGCACCTGGGCAAGATGCCATCGCTCTCGCAGTTGCGGCCGCTCTCGAAGCCTCCGTCGACGCCGACATATCGGCTCCAGCCCTGCCGTGACCCCTTCGGGACGCGACAGCATTCGAGCGAACGGACACAGTGGGATCGGAACAGGTGCTACACGTCGTCTACCGCGCAGTCCGGTAGCGGTTCAGAGCCCCGATCCCGACGCCGGCGAGTACGACCGTTGCGAATGCACCACCCGTCGAAAGCCACATTTCCGGCCAGGACGTGCTCCCTATGGCAGACGTCAATGGCGTGTACGCCGTCCAGCCGTAGGTGACGACCATCGGCACGGTGATCGCGACCGGCACCGCGAGGCCGAGGGCCGCCGGTGTGGGGTCGGGCGGTGTGCACGCTACGTACAGGTAGGCCGCGGCGGCCGGAAAGACGATCAGACTCGCCACATAGTGAATGTTGTCCAGCGGCGGCTGCTCGAACAGTGCCGTCGAGCAGACCACCGCCAGAGCTGCGACACCGATCAGCGGACGCCCCCAACGCAATCCGAGTGCGGCACCCGCCGCCACCGACACTGCAATGACAGCTACGAGTCCGAGTGTCCAGACCCAGGCCGAGACACTGATACCCACCCCCGACGTGGTGGTCGAGGTGAGCAACACGGCTGTTCCGGCGAGAACCATGATGCCGCCTCGCCCTGGCAGCAGAGCAGCGGCAGCGAACAACACAGGGATGACAAGTAGGCCGAAGTACCAACCTCCACTTGTCTGGAAAACGTTGTACACGAACACTATATTGAGCAGTAGCCCACCGATTGCCACCAGCAGTATCGCCGCGACTGTGCGAACGCTGCGATCGGTCGCCGGACTTTCGGCCTGGTGTTCGACGCGAGCTGCCCACGCCACTGCCAACACCACGAGTACACAGAGCACCGGCACGACCACCGGTGTGCCCATATCGGATTCGGTGAGGTAATCGGCGTAGCGCCGGGGAATGTCGGGGTAGTGCAACGCCTCGACCGCGCCGGCAGACAGTAAGCCGAGAAGGAACGACCCGATCAGCAGCGCCTGATGAACTCGTTCACGATTCGCTCGTACTGCACTGGATCCCAACAGGACTCCGCCTGCCACCACCTCGGCGAAGTCGGACGAGAACAACAGTGCCGAGCCCCCGATCACGACAGCCGCGGCGATGGACAGTGCGGCCAGAATGCTGCGTCGACGAACCACCATTGCCAGAACCGACGCCAGAATCACTGCGATCGCGACTCCCCCGCCGCCACTGGAGAACAGCAGCCCGCCGAATCTGGCGTCGCCGAAGATGTCGATGCCGTCGGACTGCATGGACAATCCGGCCAGCAATCCGGTCAGAAGTACCCCGAGCGCCACCATGCCCGAATTATGCACTGCCGCCGCGATAGTCCCGTGATGCCGCAAGGATCCTGCTGAGAGTGGCCGCGAAGGCATGCAGTTCACTCTCTCCCACGGCGGCTCCCACGGCATCGGACCATGCATGTTGCGCATCCCGCAGCTCTGCAACGGTGTCGCGCCCTTTGGGAGTGGGTTCCAACAACTTCGCGCGCTTGTGGTTCGGGTTGTCGACGTACACGGCCCAGCCTTTGTCCACCAACAGATTTGCCGTCCGCTGCACGCTCTGCCGTGCCAACCCCAGTCCGACGCGTCGCGCGATGTCAGCGACCGACAGCGGCTCGTCCAGGGTGGCTCCGAGAACCTGCCACCACGCCGGAGTCAGACCCGCAGGCTCGGTGATGTCGTGCGCGGCAGCGAGGAATTCGCCGTTGAGCTCGAAGATGGGCAACACCAACGCTGTCAGCGCATCGCCCTCGGGGGTGCGTTGTTTCATGCGCCCGCGAGCTGGTCGTAGTACTTGCGTTCCCCTGTCGTGTAGAGGCCGTACCAGGCGTCGACGACGGGTTGCGGAAACACGTTCAGCCGCTCGAACACCAGCTTCGCGAACTCCAACGGGTGAACGCCGCCTGCGGTGATCACGGTGCCATCGGTGACCGCCTTCTCCTCGCGATAGTGCTCAGCTCCCCGATATTCGGTTGCCTGCGTGAGGAACTCGGCGGCATTCGAGGTATGTGGCCGATCGTCGAGCAGACCCGTTCGAGCCAAACCCAATGTTGCGCCACAGATCGCGGCGACCGGATTCCCCGCCGCAACCAGTTCGACGGCGACCTTCAGTACCGTGTCGTGCCCGGAGTCCCAAGTGTCCGCGCCCGGCAGAATCAATGCATCGAGGATCGGAAGGTCGGCGAGCGCGACGTCGGGAGTGATTCTCAACCCTCCCTTCGTCGTGACGGCCTCCCCCGTTTCGGACACGACGATCAACCGGTTGGCGTCCGGGTCCTGTTCGCGGGCCATGGCCAGGCCCGCGGTGAGGTACCCGTACTCCCAGTCGGCCATGGTGTCGGTGGCATAGAGCGCAATGGTGGTCATCGGAACGTCCTCGCATCGATTGACAGGATGCTGTCAATCATCGCTTTTGGACAGCATCCTGTCAATACCGGGCAGCACCCGAGTGGCCCGTGCACGAGGATCCACCTCGTCCAGATAGATCCGGCATGCCGCGTGATAACGCTGATCGAAGGCCCTGCCTGCCGCCTCCGTGCCACCGAGCGCCTCCGCATCCCTGGCCGTACCTCGAGCCCGTGCGACGTCCATAGGGGTGTCGACGAAGACGGTGTAGTCCCAGTAGTCGGGCAGCGGCGGCCGATGCAGAAAGGTTCCGTCCACCACCACGATCGCGTCGGCCGGCACCGATTCCAGCGGATCGTCGACCGGCTCATCCGTCGCCAGATCGATGATTCGACGGCGAATTTCGCCGCTTCCGTTCGGCCCCAACGGGATCAGCACGTGTGCACGAAGCGCGTCGAAGTCATATGCGTCCCGGTAGTAGCCGAGAGCCGACGCCCGACCCTGTCGATACCGGTGGGCGCGCCGGTGATGAAAGCCGTCCATTGTCACATGAAGTGCCGGACGAACCTGCGCTGCAATGGCATTCACCAGCCACCGCGCACAGGTGGACTTACCCGAAGCCGTCACCCCGTCGATCGCCACCCGTAGCGGATACCCCGGAGCCCGGGAGAGTACGTCCCGCACCATGTCATCACCGACGCTCATGCGGCCAGGGTAGGCGACCGCTTTATCAACCAAACGGTTGACTACGACCGGTGAGCGGCCTACTCTCGACCACAACGCACAGCGAGGAACCCCATGAACGATCCAACAGAGCAGCTCAACAGAACGTTCGCGGCCCTGGCCGATCCCACTCGACGTGACATCGTCGCCCGCCTCGCCGGCGGTGACGCGAACGTCAGCGAATTGGCCGAGCCGTACGAGATGAGCCTGCAAGCGGTGTCGAAGCACGTGAAAGTGCTCGAGGAGGCCGGATTGGTCACGCGCAGCAAGGATGCCCAGCGTCGACCGGTGCATCTCGACGCCGAGGTGTTCGGCCTGATGACGAAATGGATCGAACGTTATCGCCAGGAAGCAGAGCAACGTTATCGACGCTCGATGCCCTGCTGGAAACCATCGCAGACGACAAGACCACCGAGACGAAAGAAGTGTCATGACTGCACACGAAACCGAGATCGTTGCGGACGAGAAAGTCCCCACGATCGAGATCATCCGAGAGTTCGATGCGACGCCGGAGCGGGTGTTTCGCGCTCATATCGACCCGGAGCTGTATCGCCAGTGGGTGGGGCCGCGATCGTTGACGACCCGAATCCTGAAGTGGGAGGGGCGCACCGGAGGTGCATGGTCGTTCGCCAACGACCGGGACGGTGAGGAGATCGCTGCCTTCTACGGCAGCTTCCACGAGGTGCGTGCGAACGAGCGAATCGTGTGGACCTTCACCTGGGAGGGCGCACCCGACTCGGTCGCGCTCGAGACGCTCACCTTCGAGACCCGAGACGATGGCGGTACACGACTGAGGGTACTGAGCGTGATGTCGGACTTCGCCTCTCGCGACGGCATGCTGTCCAGTGGCATGGACGTCGGAGTGAAGGAGGGCTACGACAAGCTCGACGAACTGCTCGTGCACAGCACAGGTCCGGCCCAGCAGCACCGGCAGGACGCAGCGATGTTCACCGCGCTGGTCGAGTCCTCCTCATCCGAGGACTGGTCGCGGCCGAGCCCGGTATCAGGTTGGACTGCAATCGATATCGTGCGGCACCTGATCGAGTGGTCCCGCGGTTTCCTCGCCGGCGGGGCCGGTATCGAATTCCGGATACTGGACATCGAAGCCGACCCGGCCGCAGCCTGGACCCACCACGTCGCAGACATCCAAGCAATACTCGACGACCCCGCCGACCGAATCCTGAGCAACCCGCACACCGGAGACATGCCGGTGGACAAGGCCATCGACAGTTTCTACACCGCCGACGTCTGGATGCACTCATGGGACCTGGCGAAAGCCCTCGGCCGAGAGCCCGATCTGGGTCAGGAACGCTGCGCTGCAGCACTCGAGGCCATGCGACCGATGGAACAGATGCTGCGGGACAGCGGGCAGTACGGCCCCGCCGTCCCCGTCGCCGACGTTGCCTCCCCACAGGACAAGCTGATGGCCTTCATCGGCCGTGACCCGGCCTGGGAGCCGGGTCGATAGACGTACGTTCAGAAGTACTTCTTCAGCTCCATCTTCGCGATCGACATCTTGTGCACCTCGTCCGGACCGTCTGCCAGCCGCAGCGTGCGGATGTGGGCGTACATCATGGCCAGCGGGAAGTCGTTGGACACTCCACCTCCGCCGTGGACCTGAATGGCACGGTCGATGATCTTCAGAGCCATCTCCGGTGCCGCCACCTTGATTGCTGCGATCTCGGTGCGCGCTTCCTTGTTTCCGACGGTGTCCATCAGGTACGCGGCTTTGAACGTGAGCAGTCGCGTCTTCTCGATCTCGATGCGCGCCTCGGCGATCCAGTCCTGGATGTTCGAGCGCATCGCCACCGGCTTGCCGAACGTCACTCGCGATACCGCACGGCGACACAGCAATTCGAGCGCCCGTTCGGCCACTCCGATGGTGCGCATGGCGTGATGGATACGGCCCGGCCCCAAGCGGGCCTGGCTGATGGCGAATCCTTCACCCGGCCCCTTCAGCACGTCCTTCGCCGGCACCCGAACGTCCTCGAAGAGCACCTCGGCGTGACCTTCGCGGTCGATGTAGCCGAACACCGGCAGGTTGCGCAGGACGGTGACACCGGGTGCGTCGATGGGCACCACCAGCATCGACTGTTGACGGTGGGTGGCCGCCTCGGGATCGGTCTTGCCCATCACGATGAGAACCTTGCAGTTCTTGTGCATCGCATTGGACGTCCACCACTTGCGCCCGTTGAGAATGAAGTCGTCACCGTCGCGGTCCATCTTCATCGCGATGTTGGTGGCGTCGGAACTGGCCACGTCGGGTTCGGTCATCGCAAAGGCTGAGCGAATGGTGCCGTCCAGCAACGGCTTCAGGTACTTCTCTTTGTGCTCGTCGGTGCCGAAGAGCGTGAACACCTCCATGTTGCCGGTGTCCGGTGCGTTGCAGTTGCATGCCTCGGGGGCGAGCAGGCTGCGTCCCATGATTTCTGCCAGCGGTGCGTATTCGAGGTTGGTCAGACCGGGGCCCACTCGGGATGCGGGTGGAACAGATTCCACAGTCCACGCGAACGCGCTTCCTTCTTCAGGTCCTCGATGATCTGCGGCTGAAAGTGCGGGTCACCCGACTCGAGCATCTGCTGCTCGTACACCGCCTCGGCCGGGTAGATGTGAGAGTCCATGAACTCCAACAGATCCGATTCGAATTTCTTCGCACGGTCGGAGGTCTCGAAAAATGCCACGGTGGGCCCCTATCGGTTGTTGTCGAGCAAGCTGTCCTGGTAGCGACGCATGCCGCGCAACCACCGGTCGTAATCGGCACCCTTGTTGCGGTACATGTCCAGTACGTTCTCGTGCGGCAGGATGAGGAACTGCTCGCGGTCCATTGCGTCGAGCACCACATCGGCGACATCGAGCGGCTCGAGTACGGCGCCGGCACTGAGGACCGCGGCAGTTGCCGCCGCTCCCAATGCATCTCCGGATTCACGTCCCTCGTAGAGCAGTTTGGTGTTGACACCCATCGGGCACAGGCAGCTGACGCGAATCCCGCGGTTGCCGTAGGTGACGTTCATCCATTCGGCGAATCCGACGGCCGCGTGCTTGGTCGTCGCGTATGTGGCCGAGCCGATCTGGGTGAGCAAGCCGGCCGCGGACGCGGTGCTGACGAAGTAGCCCTCACCGCGCTCGAGCCAACCCGGCACCAACAGTTGCGCTGCGCGAATATGTGCGCGCACGTTGACATCGAACGAGAGGTCCCAGTCCTGCTCGGCGGCGTCGAGTCCGGGTGCGCCGCTGATGCCTGCATTCGCGAAGTAGAGGTCGACCGGTCCGAACGAGTCCTCGGCCACCGCGATCAGCCGTTGGATGTCCTCTGTGTTCGACGCGTCAGCCGCAGCGGCGACGGCTGTTCCCGGCCGGTCGCGTTCGATGGCGTCGGCCACGGATCGGGCCGTGGCTTCGTCGAGGTCGGAGACGACGACTCGCGCCCCGTGTTCGGTGAGCCGGGCAGCGATGGCCCCACCGATTCCGCCACCACCTCCGGTGACGATGGCGACTTTACCTTCTACCTTCATGCCCCAGGTATAGTTGAAGTCGGATTCAAGTTCAACCCTGGTTGCATGAACACGCTGCTCAGAGGTGCACTCTAGGCCCGCGGACGCGTCGGATCTGTGATCCATCCCGACCATGAGCCCGGATACAAGGCAGCATCGATGCCCGCCAATTCGAGCGCGAGAATCTGATGTGCCGCAGTCACCCCGGATCCGCAGTAGACGGCGACGTCCTTCCCCTCCGGCACAAGTCCACTGAATGTGCCATTGAGTACCTCCGGCGCCAGGAACCGCCCGTCCGCATCGACGTTCTCGGTCGTCGGCCGATTGACCGCGCCGGGGATGTGACCAGCCACGGGATCCACCGGTTCCACTTCCCCGCGGAATCGCTCGGGTGCCCGGGCATCGAGCAGGATGTTGTTCTGCGCGAACTCGAGCACATCGTCGACCTCGAGAACCGACGCCAGGGGTGGCCTCGCAGTGAACGATCCGGCCGCGACGATCGACGGTTCGGTACCTATCGGGAATCCGGCGGCGGTCCACTGGGCGAGGCCACCGTCGAGGACACGCACGTCGCGGTGCCCGAAGTAGCGCAGCAACCACCACGCGCGCGCCGCGGCAGTTGCGGGTCCCGCGTCGTAGACCACCACGGAGGAATCGTCACTGACCCCGGCACCGCGCATCGCTGCGACGAACGTCTCGGCGTCGGGCAACGGGTGGCGGCCGCGACCAATTGGGTCGTTCCTGCCGGCTCCACTCCCGTGATCCGGCGGAGCCGCCAGCTCCGCGTCGAGGTCCACGAATTGCGCGTTCGGGATATGACCGGCCTCGTATCCGGCTCTGTCGCTGCCGGTCTGCAGCACGAATCGAATATCGAGGACGACCGGGCCGCGTCCCATCTCGAAGAGGTCGTGCAATTGCGCGGCAGAAATCAGCGGCGAAGGCTCATAAGGCTCCGACGCTAACAGCCCTGTGCCGGGAATAGCTCGGTGTGGATGCCGGTTGTGGGCAGGCGTGACCGAAACTGCATCCACGACACAGCATCTGTCCACCGCCGGGCTCTTCGAGCCGTTCGAGGTCAAGTCGCTGAAGCTGCGCAATCGCTTCGCCATGGCCCCGATGACGCGCGCCTTCTCTCCCGACGGCATTCCCGGCCCGGATGTCGCCGAGTACTACCGCAAGCGCGCAGCCGGTGGCACCGGCCTCATCATCACCGAGGGCACCTACATTCCCGATCCCGCCGCCGGCCCTCACACCCGCGTCCCGCGGATCTACGGTGACGCCAGCCTCGAGGGTTGGAAGGGTGTCGTCGACGCCGTGCACGCCGAGGGCAGCGCGATCATCCCGCAGCTGTGGCACCTCGGCGTCGAGCGCGGCACCGAGCCTCGCCTGTTCCCGGACGTCACCACCGTGAGCCCGTCGGGCATTGCACTCGACGGTTCTTCGGTGGGTCGGGCATTCACCGACACCGATCTCGACGACCTCACCTCGCAGTGGGTGCAGGCTGCGGTCAACGCGAAGAACACCGGCTTCGACGGCCTAGAGCTGCATGGCGCGCACGGTATTTGCTCGACGAATTCCTCTGGGCCACCACCAATGTGCGCGACGACGAGTTCGGCGGTTCCCTCGAAGCCCGGACGCGCTTCCCCGCGCAGGTCGTTGCCGCGATCCGCGCAGCAGTGGGCGAAGACTTCGCCATCGTGTACCGCTTCTCGCAGTGGAAGAGCAACCACTTCGACGCGCGGATCGCGCAGAATCCGGAGGAACTCGGACGAGTCCTGACTCCTCTGGTCGACGCCGGGGTGGACATCCTGCACGCCTCGACCCGTCGCCACTGGGATCCGGCGTTCCCGGAGCTGGACGGCAACGACGGAAAGCTGGGCTTGGCCGGGTGGACCCGCAAGCTCACCGGCGTCCCGACGATCACTGTCGGATCCGTGGGCCTCGACTCGGTGTTCACGTCTGCATGGTCGGAGGATGCCGCGTCCGGTGTCACCGGACTCGATGCACTGGTCGGTCAGTTCGAGGACAACGAATTCGATCTGGTGGCCGTGGGACGTGCGCTGCTGTCCGACCCCGAGTGGGTGAACAAGGTCGGGGACGGACGCGTCGACGAGCGCATCGAATTCACCCGCGACCACATTCAGCACCTGATCTGACAGATCGAGTGCCGAGATCCACGGCAGCATCGCCTAGAACGGCGGTGCTGCCGTTTCGTCTGTCTCGGGCTGTTGGTTGTCGGCTGGGTTGGGGTAGGCGATGACGCCGGATCGTTTCGGTTTGGTGGGGATGTGTGGTCTGAGGTCGTTGCCGAGGATGGGTACGGCTGTGCCGTTGGTGGGCAGGGTGATTCGGGTGGTCTTCGAGGTGGAGGTCCAGAGGATGGCTCCGCCGGGGAGCATGACTGCTGTCCAGTAGCCGGCCGTTTTTTACGGTGTGGTGGAACTCGCACAGACATTGGAGGTTGCCCACGGTGGTCCAGCCGCCGCCGAGTGGGTTGGTGTGGTCGAAGGGGGTGATGTGGTCGAGTTGGCAGCGTGCGGCGGGTCGGTGGCAGCCGGGGAAGCGGCAGTGTTTGTCGCGGAGTCGGACGGCGGCGGTGGTGAGGGTGTCGGGTCGGTAGATCAGTGCTCGGTCGGTGAGCGGGTCGCGTCCGATGGATTTGCCGAGGGTGGGGTCGGCGGCGATGGCGGCTTCGAGTGCTGCGGCCAGCGATGCGGTGCCGAGGTAGATGCCTGAGGGTGTGCGGTGTGCGGGAGTGTGGCCTGCAGTGGGGATCGTCCGGTTGTTTCCCCGGATTGTGGAGGGCAGGTCGAAGGCAGAGCTGTGCCGTGCGCCCCGGCCGACGGGTGTGTGGGTGCAGAACAGGGCTGCGGCGGAGGTCAGTGACTGCGTCCGTCGTTGGTTGTCGCTGCGATCAGGTGTGGGTGGGGATGTGTCTGCGTCTGGACAGGTCGCCGCGTTGTTCGTTGCCGGCGGTGGCCCAGATATCGGCAGGGCTGTCCTGGTTTGCTCAGGTCGATCTGAAGCAGTGCACGACTCGGTTCGATCGGGTGCAGTGCTGGGCGGCATCGGCGTCGGCGCAGGTGCTGGATCCGGTGTTCGAGGTGGTTCGCCGGTCGGGTCGTGCGGTGAATCTGATGTGCCGACCGGACCTCGAGCCGAAGCTGCGGATTCTGTAGCCGTCGGCGGTGCTGAGGCAGTCGTGGTTGCCGCTGCTGTCACGGTGGTCGGTGAGGGCGAGGGCGAGGTGGGCGTGGTCGTTGCCGTCGCACTGGTCGGAGAGGGCGCGGGGGTTGGTGATGGTGCTGGGTTTGATTCGGTGTCGGGGCCACTGTGAGTGGCGGACTCGTTCGCCGGTTCCGTTTTCGGTGCAGTAGTCGCCTCGGCGGCGGTGGAAGCGTCTGTGGCACTACAGGCCTCGGACCCAGACTCGGCCTCGGTCCCCGGTTCCGAGTCGCTGCCGGTGCGGCTACGCGTCTCGGTCCCGTGTGCTGCCGAGCCGGTGTTCGTTGCCGTATCAGCATCTTCGTCTGTATCCGACACTGAGTCCGGTTCCTGCTTCTGGTCCTTCGGTGCTCGTTCCCAATCCCCCGTCTCCGGGTTCTGCACGGCGAGGCCCAGCTTCTCGGCGAGGGTCACTGCTTCGGTGAGCAGGATCTGCCACTGACTGTTGCGGGCCAACTCCCGCGCGAGATCGGGGTCGATGGAGCCGTGCCCGGCCAGGTAGGCGGGGTTGGCGAGTAGTCCGATGAGGGTGGCGATGTCGACGGTGATCATCGTCAACGGCACTCGCCGATCCGGCAGCACCGCATCCTTCTTGGGACAATCTTCCCGTTGGCACAGGCATGCCAGTCGGGGTTCGCCGTGCATGCGGGGCCATGAACGCATCGCACAGGCGTTCCTTCTTCCCGCGCGGGTCTTTCGGGCAGAGGGTGTCTGCCATCTCCTCGAGGAGTTGCCATGCGGCGGCGGCTTCGGGTGCGGTCAGCTCCGCTCGGATGCGGGTGAGTTCGCCGGCCGGGGTGTAGGTGACGGTGCGGAACTTCTTCGCGAACTCCCGCAGTGCCGCTGCTTCCTCGGGTGCGACCCGCAGCAGGATGTCCCAGATCGCCTGCTCGAGCGGACCCGGTGACGACCGCCGCGCTGCTTCGACGACCTCGGCTTCGACGCGGGTAACGATGTTGTCAGAGAGATTGTCGAGGATCCGGCATGCGGTCCGCACGCGGGGGAGGTCGATCTCCCCGGCCTCGAACGCTGCCTTGAGCAGTGGCAGTCGGGTGTGCAGAGCAACGCCGACGGAGACGTACGATTCGGCGACCATCGCCGAACAGCCCAACGCGACAGCCATCTCGGTCCGTCCGTATCGGCTGTAGTGCTTGTGCTTGGTGTCGCGGGTGATCCAGTCGTAGTGCACCCGATAGCAGGAGGTGATCTTGCGTGCCGCCTGCCGATTCTCCTCACGCGCGGCAGCGGTCAACGCCTCCAGTGACACGGTCGGTACTGCCCCC
>NZ_BAOX01000125.1:0-12997 GCF_000813105.1 Rhodococcus sp. BS-15
CCGACGACGCGAGGGGGACGTCCTGGCCGATGCCTCGGCCGCGCATGTCTCCGACTCCGAGATCCAGGCCGCGATCGCCGCCCTGACCGGCGATATCGAGCAGGTGCCTGCCAGTGTCAGCGCCATCAAGGTCGACGGGCAACGTGCCCACAAGTTGTCCCGCGCAGGTGAGGAGTTCACACTCGCCGCCCGCAAGGTCAGCGTCACCCGATTCGACGTGACGGCCAGGCGTGATGTGGTGGAGAACGAATCCTCCTTCGTGGACCTCGATGTCGAGGTGGACTGCACGTCGGGGACCTATGTGCGCGCCTTGGCGCGCGACCTCGGCGTGGCGCTCGGCGTCGGCGGCCATCTGACCGTGCTGCGCCGCACTCGTGTCGGACCCTTCACCCTGGACCATGCGCGGACACTCGAAGATCTGGCCGATGACCCGGCCGTGAGCCTGGACATCGACCAGGCGGCGCGAACGGCCTTTCCGCACCGGCAGATCGACGCGGGTGAGGCGGAATCGTTGAGCCAGGGACGGTGGCTGGATCCGATCGGAATCGACGGGGTGTACGCGGCGGTCGATCCCACGGGGCACACCATCGCTCTGCTTCAGGAGAAGGGCAAGCGCGCCAGTTCGGTCATGGTCGTGCGGCCCGCGACCTTGCGCGGGCACTGAAACATTCGGCACGGGTGCGGCACCGATCCGAGGATCAGTTCGCCGGAACCATCCAGATCGCCTCGGCGGCGCGGTGGCCGAGGTCGATGGAATCGGTGGCATCGGTGCGGGCGAGCTCGATGGCGACGGTGCCTGCGTAGTCGCGTCGTTCGACCACCGTGATCGGCAGGTCCAGCGTGATGCCGACGGAATCGAAGTAGCGGAGCATCGCCGGATCGGAGTCGGAAATTCTGGCGACCCGGCCGGATTGTCCGTCGAGGTACTCGCTCAGGCGGGTCGCGGACGGAGTCTCGATCGCACCGTCGACCGACGGAATCGGGTCGCCGTGCGGATCCCGTTCGGGGTGGCCCAGTTTGGCGTCGATTCGATCCATCATCAGATCCGAGACGGCATGTTCGAGAATCTCTGCCTCGTCGTGCACTTCGTCCCAGCCGTAACCCAGTTCTCGGACCAGGTAGGTCTCGATCAGACGGTGCCGACGCACCATGCCGATGGCAGCCAGGCGACCCTTCTCGGTCAGTGAGATGGCTCCGTAGCGGGCGTGGTCGACCATGCCCTGGTCGGCGAGCTTGCGAATCGCCTCGGACACCGTCGATGAGGAGACACCGATGCGTTCGGAGAGCATTTTGGTGCTGACGGAGTCCTCGCTCCATTCACTTGCCGTCCAGATGACCTTGAGGTAGTCCTGCGCAACCGCGGACAGCTGGACGCCCTCGTCGGCCGGTGCGGAATCGTCTTTTCGTTGCGCCACGTCGCCGAGCTTAGGCAATCCAATGGAAAAAGACATCTCACCCGGCCGGAGCTACCGGCGCCTGTCCGCGTTGCCGCAGGGCGCGGACGACGATGCCCTGTGAGGGGCTGAAGAGGTAGGCAAGGACGAAGACGAGTCCCTGGGTGAGTACGACGCTGCCGCCGGAGGACACGTCGAGGTAGAAGCTGGCGTAGATCCCCACCAGCGCGCAACCCACCGAAATGAGCGGGGCCAGCGCCAGCATGCGGCCGAAGCTGTGCGTGAGCAGATAGGCGGACGCACCGGGAGTGATGAGCATCGCCACCACGAGAATGACGCCGACGGCCTGGAGCGCGACCACGGTCGTCAACGCGAGCAGGGTCAGCATCACGGCCGAGATCACCGTCGGATTGATGCCGACGGCGCGGGCCTGGGTGCGGTCGAAGGCGAAGAGAGTGAAGTCGCGACGCTTGACGATCATGGCCACCAGCGCGATACCGCCGAGCACGAACACCTGAATCATGTCTGCCTGCGAGACGCCGAGCAGATTGCCGAACAGGATGTGGTTGAGGTCGATCTGACTCGGAAACTTGGAGATCAGGACGACTCCGAGCGCGAACAAGGTGGTGAAGACGACGCCGATCGCGGCGTCCTCCTTGACGATGGTGGTGTTGCGGACCACTCCGATGGCACCGACCGCGATGAGGGCGAACAGCAGCGCACCGATCGCGAACGGTGCCCCGAACAGGTAAGACAGCGCGACGCCGGGAAGAACTGCGTGCGAGACGGCGTCTCCCATCAGCGACCACCCGATGAGGACGAGCCAGCAGCTCAGGACCGCGCACACGATCGAGGCGGTGACGGTCACCAGGAGCGCCCGCTGCATGAAGGTGTATTCGAGTGGGTCCACGAGAAAGTCGATCAGATACATCGTTCAGCTCGCTTCCGTGGTTCGGGTGGCCGGAGTTCGAGTGCCCGCACCCAGTTGGTCGACGTTCGACGGGTCGATGCCGAAGGCCAGAGCCAGGTTCTCCGGGCGCAGTACGTCGGTCGGACTGCCGTGCATCAGCACCCGCTGCTGCAGCAGGATCGCTTCGTCGCACAGCTCCGGTAGGGCATGGAGATCGTGCGTGGACACGAGAACCGAGGCACCGTGTGCTGCGAGTTCGCGGAGCAACCGGGTGATGGTGGCTTCGGTCTTCTTGTCCACTCCGGCGAAGGGCTCGTCGAGCAACAGCAGCGACGCCTCCTGGGCAATGGCGCGGGCGACGAACGCGCGTTTGCGTTGACCTCCGGAGAGCTGACCGATCTGTCGGTTCGCTAGTTCGGCGAGGTCGACGCGCTGCAGAGCCTCGTCGACGGCCAGTCGATCGGCTGCTCGGGGTGTGCGAAAGAAATTCTGCTTCCCGTATCGGCCCATCATCACCACGTCGCGCACGCTGATCGGGAATGTCCAGTCGACGGATTCCGCCTGGGGCACGTAGCTGACCGTGCCTGCCTTGCGCGCCTGGGCCGGGTCGCCGCCGAACACGGTGATCGAGCCGGAGTTCGGCTTGACCACTCCCATGACGGCCTTGAACAGCGTCGACTTGCCCGATCCGTTCATGCCGACCAACCCGCACACCCGGCCGGGTGCGAGCGTCAGACTGGCACCGGTCAGGGCCACGACGTCGCGGTATCGGACATCGACGGCATCGACCGTCAGCGCCGCCTCGTTCTCGTGCGGGGCCATGCGGTGCGGGGCACCAGTGTGCTGGGTCATCGTTCTCCTACCAGTGAGTCGGCGATCAACCGTGCGTCGTAGCGCAGAAGATCCAGGTACGTGGGGACGGGGCCGGCCGCATCGCTCAGTGAATCGACGTAGAGCTGTCCGCCGAACCGAGCGCCGGTGTCGTCGGCGACCTGTAGCTGCGCCTTGTCCGAGACGGTCGACTCGCAGAACACGGCGGGTACGTCGTTGTCACGAACGAAATCGATGGTGCGGACCACCTGCTTCGGAGTTCCTTCCTGCTCGGCGTTGACGGGCCACAGGTAGGCCTCCTGCAGATCGAAGTCACGAGCCAGATAGCCGAATGCGCCCTCACAGGTGACGAGCGCACGTTGACGAGCGGGCAGCCCGGAGAGATCTGCGTCCAGTTCGGCACCGACCTCGCGGAGTTGTCCGATGTACGCGGTTGCGTTCGCGCGGTAGTCGTCGGTGTTGGCGGGGTCGAGCGCGATGAACGCGTCGGCGATGTTCTCGACGTACGTCTCGGCCACGACGGGGGACATCCACGCGTGGGGGTTCGCTTTGCCCGCGTAGGCGTCGTCCCGGATGTAGATCGGGTCCACGTTCGCACTCACCACGGCGTGGGGTGCGGGGATGCGCTCGACGAATTTCTCGAACCAGGCCTCCAGCCCGAGCCCGTTGTCCAGGATCAGCTCGGCCTGCTCTGCGGTGCGTAGGTCTCCGGGTGTCGGCTCGTAGCCGTGGATCTCGGCTCCGGCTTTTGTGATCGATTCCACTCGAAGGTGGTCACCGGCGACATTGGCGGCCATGTCGGCGAGAACGGTGAAGGTCGTCAGAACCAAGGGTCTGCCGTCGTCGAGAACAGTCGGATCGTCCTCTCCGACGGCGCGGGCACAGCCGGTCGACGCTGCTACCAGTAGTCCCACCACGGCCCAGCTCGCGAGAATCCGCCGGGCGCGAGATCCACGCTGGCGAAGAAATAAGTTAGGCACACCGAAATATTTACCGTGGGGACACCTTTTTGTCCATACCTGGCGCGCGCGACACGCCTGTCCGAGGGTGACCGAGCGGCCGTCGGGCCGTAGGCTTCGCGGTGTGCAGAGATGGCGAGGTCTCGACGATGTACCTGCCGACTGGGGTCGGTGCGTGCTCACGATCGGCGTCTTCGACGGCGTTCATCGCGGACACGCCCAACTGATCGGGAGAGCGGTGGCCGCTGCGAAGAAGCGCGGCGTTCCCAGCGTGCTCATGACGTTCGATCCCCATCCGATGGAAGTCGTGCGGCCGGGAAGCCACCCAGCTCAGTTGACCACCCTGACGAGGCGTGCCGAGCTTGCCGAGGAACTGGGAATCGACGTCTTCTGCGTGATGCCGTTCACGCCCGAGCTGATGAAGCTCACCCCCGAGCGATACGTGCACGAGATCCTGATCGAACGCCTGCACGTTGCCGAGGTCGTCGTCGGCGAGAACTTCACCTACGGGAAGAAGGCGCTCGGCACCGTGCCCATGCTGCGCAAGATCGGCGAACGGTCCGGATTCGCAGTCGACGGAGTCAACCTGCTCGCCGAGCACGCCGTCACGTTCTCCTCGACGTACATCAGATCGTGCGTGGACGCCGGAGACGTCGCCGCGGCAACTGCCGCGCTCGGGCGACCGCACCGGGTCGAGGGCGTCGTGGTGCACGGAGACGGCCGAGGTCGCCAGATGGGTTATCCCACAGCCAATGTCGCGCCGCCCATGTACTCGGCCATTCCCGCCGACGGCGTGTACGCGGCGTGGTTCACCGTGCTCGGGCCGGGTCCGATCATGGGGACGGTCACTCCCGGGGAGCGACATCCGGCTGCCGTGTCGGTGGGTACCAACCCCACGTTCTCGGGTCGCACCAGGACTGTCGAGGCGTTCGTACTCGACGGTGAGGCCGACCTGTACGGGCAGCATGTGGCAGTCGACTTCGTGGATCGACTGCGCGGTATGGAGAAGTTCGATTCGATGGAAGCACTCGTGGAAGAGATGGGGCGCGACGCCGAGCGAGCCCGCTCGATCCTGGCGGCGAGCACGGCCTGATAGGCTGTCCCCTCGGTGCTCGCTGCGGTCCGTGGCGGCTGCACCGGCTTCGGTCCCGTGGTTTCGACCACGGGGCGTGTTGCTTCCTTTCACGCGGACGTCATTGATCAGGAGTAGTACCAGTGGCATTGACCACCGAACAGAAGAAGGCCGTTCTCGGCGAGTACGGCTTGCACCCCACCGACACGGGCTCGCCCGAGGCGCAGGTTGCAATGCTCACCAAGCGCATCGTCGACTTGACCGAGCACCTCAAGATGCACAAGCACGACCACCACTCCCGCCGCGGCCTGCTACTGCTGGTCGGACGTCGTCGTCGCCTGCTCAAGTACATCGCGAAGGTCGACGTCACCCGCTACCGTTCGCTCATCGAGCGTCTGGGTCTGCGTCGATAATCTTTACGAACGCGAGGATGTCACCGATGCACGGTTCGACGCGCCGGTGCGCACCCGACTCGCAGCAATAGTGCAGTAGCCAACGAGGCAGTGCTTAGACTGTTCCTCGTTGGCTATCTGTGTTTGTACCGCAAGAACAGTTACGCCAGCACGAGAAAGCGGATGCACGGCATCCGCACACCGCCGTGTATGCCTGTCACGCCGTGGTGACGGTCTTCGGTAGTGGCCTTTCGGATACGAGATCCGGTGGGCTTCGATCGATGGCCGCCTCCGCGCAGCCGCGTCCCGAGAGAAGCTCGGAGATAGACGGCACAGGTATGCCGCCACAGCCAGGAGGGCTCGTGGTGTGTCCACGCGGGCACGGCAAAGACGAGAGGACGAGAACAGAACACATGTCGGAAACCACAACATCGGACGTCGAAGAAGGCGTCTACGAAGCAACTGCGATCATCGACAACGGCACGTTCGGCAAGCGGACGATCCGCTTCGAGACCGGCCGCCTCGCGCAGCAGGCCGCAGGCGCAGTCGCCGCGTACCTCGACGAGGACACGATGCTGCTGTCGGCAACGACCGCAGGCAAGCACCCCCGTGAGGGATTCGATTTCTTCCCGCTGACGGTCGACGTCGAAGAGCGCATGTACGCCGCGGGCCGCATCCCCGGATCGTTCTTCCGCCGCGAGGGCCGTCCGTCCACCGACGCCATCCTCACCTGCCGCCTGATCGACCGGCCGCTGCGTCCGACGTTCGTCGACGGACTGCGCAACGAGATCCAGGTCGTCATCACCGTCATGAGCCTCAACCCGGCCGATCTGTACGACGTCGTCGCGATCAACGCGGCCTCGGCCTCGACGCAGATCGCCGGACTGCCGTTCTCCGGCCCGATCGGCGGCGTTCGCGTCGCACTGATCGACAAGCAGTGGGTCGCGTTCCCGACCAACGAGCAGCTCGAGAAGGCCGTGTTCAACATGGTCGTCGCCGGCCGCATCGTCTCCGGCTCCGGTGCCGACGCAGACGTCGCGATCATGATGGTCGAAGCCGAGGCCACCGAGAACGTCATCGAGCTCATCGAGGGTGGCGCTACCGCCCCCAACGAGTCGGTCGTCGCCGAGGGCCTCGAAGCATCGAAGCCCTTCATCGCAGCCCTGTGCACCGCGCAGCAGGAGCTCGCGTCCAAGGCAGCCAAGCCCACCGGCGACTACCCGGTCTTCCCCGCGTACCAGACGGACGTCTTCGAGGCAGTCGAGAATGCCGCGAAGATCCCGCTGAACGAGGCACTGACCATTGCCGGCAAGGCCGAGCGTGAGAACAAGCTCGACGAGGTCAAGGCTCAGGTCCTCACGTCGGTCGGAGACAGCTTCGCCGGCCGCGAGAAGGAGATCGGTGCCGCATTCCGCGCACTGACCAAGAAGTCGGTTCGCCAGCGCATTCTCACCGATCACTTCCGCATCGACGGCCGCGGCATCACCGACATCCGGTCGCTGTCCGCCGAGGTCGCGATCATCCCGCGTACCCATGGATCGGCTCTGTTCGAGCGCGGCGAGACCCAGATTCTGGGCGTCACCACCCTCGACATGGTCAAGATGGCGCAGCAGGTCGACTCGCTCGGGCCCGAGACG
Source organism: Rhodococcus sp. BS-15 (assembly GCF_000813105.1). Classification (NCBI taxonomy): domain Bacteria; kingdom Bacillati; phylum Actinomycetota; class Actinomycetes; order Mycobacteriales; family Nocardiaceae; genus Rhodococcus; species Rhodococcus sp. BS-15. The sequence continues at coordinate 7,196 of NZ_BAOX01000125.1, forward strand.
TCCAAGCGCTACATGCACCATTACAACTTCCCGCCCTACTCCACCGGTGAGACCGGTCGCGTCGGTTCGCCCAAGCGTCGCGAAATCGGTCACGGCGCACTCGCCGAGCGCGCTCTGCTGCCGGTGCTGCCCAGCCAGGCAGAGTTCCCGTACGCAATCCGCCAGGTCTCCGAGGCACTGAGCTCCAACGGCTCGACCTCGATGGGCTCGGTCTGCGCATCGACCCTGTCGCTGCTCAATGCCGGTGTGCCACTGCGTGCCCCGGTCGCCGGAATCGCCATGGGCCTCGTGTCCGACGAGGTCGACGGCGAAACCCGATACGTCGCTCTCACCGACATCCTCGGTGCCGAGGATGCGTTCGGCGACATGGACTTCAAGGTCGCCGGAACCAAGGACTTCGTCACCGCACTGCAGCTCGACACCAAGCTCGACGGCATCCCCTCCAAGGTGCTCGCCGGCGCGCTGTCGCAGGCCAAGGATGCGCGCACGACGATCCTCGAGGTCATGGCCGAGGCCATCGACACCCCGGACGAGATGAGCCCGTACGCACCTCGCGTCACCGCGATCAAGGTGCCGGTCGACAAGATCGGCGAGGTCATCGGGCCCAAGGGCAAGATGATCAACTCCATCACCGAGCAGACCGGTGCCAACATCTCGATCGAAGATGACGGCACTGTCTACGTCGGTGCAGCGGACGGCCCGTCCGCACAGGCCGCGATCGACATGATCAACGCCATCGCCAACCCGCAGCTGCCGAAGGTCGGCGAGCGATTCCTCGGAACCGTCGTCAAGACAACGGCTTTCGGTGCATTCGTCTCGCTGCTCCCGGGCCGCGACGGACTGGTGCACATCTCCAAGCTCGGTAACGGCAAGCGCATCAACAAGGTCGAGGACGTCGTGAGCGTCGGATCCAAGTTGCGCGTCGAGATCGCCGATATCGACAACCGCGGCAAGATCAGCCTCGTTCCCGTCGAAGACGACAACGCGGCTGCTCCCGCCGATGCTCCCGAGGCACCCGCCGAGGTCAGCGCTGAGTAAGAAGCAATCGAGCCGAACGGTACGTCCCCTCGGGACGTACCGTTCGGCCGTTCCAGAGAGCACCGGCATCGACACTGGCGTGCAACGCACCACCCTGCCCGGCGGTCTTCGGGTGGTGACCGAGTTCGTGCCCGGCGTTCGTTCGGCCTCGGTCGGTGTGTGGGTCGGAGTCGGTTCACGGGACGAGCAGCCCAGTGTCGCCGGTGCAGCACATTTCCTCGAGCATCTGCTGTTCAAGTCGACTCCCACACGTAGTGCGCTCGAGATCGCCCAGGTGATGGACGGTGTCGGGGGAGAGCTGAACGCGTTCACCTCGAAAGAGAGCACCTGCTTCTATGCGCACGTGCTCGACGAGGACGTGGCGCTTGCCATCGATCTGGTCAGCGATGTCGTGCTTCGTGGGCGGTGCCGCTCGGCAGATGTGGACGTCGAGCGCCAGGTGGTCCTCGAAGAGATCTCCATGCGCGACGACGATCCCGAGGATCTGCTGGGAGATGCCTTCCTGGAAGCGATGTTCGGCGATCATCCGATCGGACGCCCGATCATCGGTTCCGTCGAATCCATCGAGTCGATGACCCGTGCGCAGTTGCACTCGTTCCACGTTCGCCGCTACACCCCGCATCGCATGGTCGTTGCGGTTGCGGGCAACGTCGATCACAAGCAGATCGTCTCGCTCGTGCGCCGAGCGTTCTCCGGCCATCTGGTCAAGGGTGTACGGCCGGCCGAAAGAAGGTCCGGCACAGCGCGATTGCGCAACGCTCCCACGTTGAGCCTGACCACTCGTGACAGCGAGCAAGCGCATCTGTGCCTCGGCGTGCGTGCGTTCGGCCGACACGAAGGGCATCGCTGGGCGTTGTCGGTGCTGAACTCGGCAGTGGGTGGTGGGCTGAGTTCTCGTCTGTTCCAGGAGATCAGGGAAGAGCGTGGCCTGGCGTACTCGGTGTACTCGTCGGTGGACACGTTTGCCGACAGTGGGGCTTTCTCCGTCTACGCGGGTTGCCAGCCGGAGAACTTGGGCGAAGTGACCACGGTGATCAGGGAAGTGCTGGCCAAGGTCGCCTCCGAAGGCATCACCGACGCGGAGTGTGCGCGGGCCAAGGGTTCGTTGCGAGGCGGATTGGTTCTGGGACTCGAAGATTCGGGCTCTCGGATGAACCGAATCGGTCGTAGTGAACTGAACTACGGAAATCACCGCGACATCACCGACACGTTGGCGCGGATCGACAGCGTCGGCAACGACGAGGTACGCGAGGTGGCTGCCGTGTTGCTCGAACGTCCTTTCGGTGCCGCGGTGGTCGGCCCTTACAAGAACGTCCGGCAGCTGCCTGCGTCGGTCAAGTCCCTGGTTCGGTAGCGTCGGCGATCACGTCGCGCACTGCGCGGCGGGTCAACTCCGTCACCGCCGAAAGGTCGGTGATCGGCTCGAATGCGCGGGTGGAGTTGAGCGCTGCTATTCCGTGCACGGAGGTCCACAGTCGCAGGGCGGTGAACTGTGGATTCTCCGGCGCGACAGCATCGACCGCGGCGATCAAGGCCTCGAACAGTGGACGCGACGCCAGCCGCAGGTTCTCGCCCGAGCCCTCGAGCAGGTCGTGCCTGAAGATGAGGGCGAACATCGCCGGTCGCTGCGCCGCAAAGTCCACGTAGGCGTCCGCTATCGCATGCAATGCCTCCTGTGGCGACATCGTTTGCAGCGCTGCGCGGTGCAAAGCCGCCCCCATGTCGACGAGACCGACCCGAGCGACGGCGGCGGACAGCGCACTCAATGTCGGAAAGTACCGTCTCGGTGCGCCGTGTGACACGCCGGCTTCACGAGTGACCGCTCTGATGGTCAGCCCGCCCTGTCCCTCGCTTTCGAGCAAGCGGACCCCTGCGTCCACGAGTCGGGTCCGAAGGTTGTCAGGCACGTAGACATTGTCTACTCTCGGCCGTGACGTTGTCCAGCCGAGGGGGTTCATCCATGTGGTATCTGCTGTTCAAATATGTGCTGATCGGGCCGATTCTCCGCATTCTCGGACGTCCGTCGGTGGTCGGTGGAGGCAATCTCCCGACGACGGGGCCGGTGATCATCGCCGGCAACCACCTCACAGTGGTCGACTCGTTCTTTCTCGTGCTCCTGGTTCGTCGCCGTGTCACGTTCATCGCCAAGAGCGAGTACTTCACCGGCCGAGGAATCAAAGGTGCGGCGCTTCGGTGGTTCTACAGCGCGACAGGTCAGGTTCCCGTCGATCGGCGCGGTGCCGACGCGTCGGCTCCAGCGCTCGAGGCTGCGAAAAGCATTCTGCGACAGGGGAAAGTGTGGGCGGTATATCCGGAGGGGACTCGGTCTCCCGACGGGCGACTGTACAAGGGCAAGACCGGCTTGGCGAGAGTTGCGATCGAAACGGGTGCGCCTGTCGTACCGGTGGTGATGCGCGGAACGCGCACGGTCAATCCGGTCGGCTCGCGGATGTGGCGTCCGGGGAAGGTGCGCATGATCGTCGGCGAACCGCTGGACTTCACGAGATATGCGGGGGGAGAGAACAGCAGGGCAATTCTGCGTGCGGCCACCGACGAGGTGATGGCGGGGTTGTCCGCCCTGTCGGGTCAGGAATACGCCGACGTGTATGCCGCCACGGTCAAGGATGCAGCATGAACACGTCGCACGGACAGAGACGCGGGCGTACCGTCCTTGTCACCGGTGTGGGTCGACGCCGCGGAATCGGTTACGCCATCACCCGCAGGTTGCTGCAGGACGAGCATGCCCGGGTCTTCGCGCAATCGTGCGACGACTACGACGTGAGCGAACCGTGGGGAGCGGGCACACCGGGAGCGGTACAGGTGCTCACCGAGTTGTCCACCGCACCAGGTGGGCTCGGGCACCTCGACATCGATCTCTCCGATCCGGAAGCACCTTCCACCCTGTTCGATGCTGCCGAATCCAGGTTCGGTGCCGTCGACTCGTTGGTGATCAACCATGCGCGGTCGCAGCTGGGTGATCTGGATTCGATGACGGCGGAGTCGCTCGACCTGACCTGGGCGGTGAACGTGCGAGCGTCACTGCTCCTCGTGCAGGAATTCGTGCGGCAATATGTGGCGCATCCCGACGGTGGACGCGTCGTGCTGTTCACGTCCGGCCAGGACCAGGGGCCCATGCCGACCGAGATTCCCTACGCGGTGAGCAAGGGTGCCATCGCGTCGATCACCCCTACTCTGGCCGATTCGGTGATCGACCGCGGCATCACCGTCAACACGATCAATCCCGGTCCTACCGACACAGGCTGGGCGAGTGCCGATCTGGACGAATTCGTCGGACGCCACATGCCGCGCGGTCGGTGGAACTCACCCGAGGAGGCTGCGGCGGTCGTGGCGATGCTGCTCTCGCCCGATTCGGGCTCGATCACCGGTCAGGTCATCGGAGCCGAAGGCGGATTCCGACGCTTCACGCCGTGAGGCTTCGGTCAGAGCTTCTTCTTGCGCAGCAACAACTTCCAGGGCACAAGTGCCGACTCGAGTTGAACCGACAGGCTCATCTTGGATTCGCCCTCGCTGCGCTCCTCGAACGTGATCGGCACCTCGGCGAGAGTGAGGCCGTGCTTGACGGTCCGGTAGTTCATCTCCACCTGGAACGCGTACCCGTTGCTCTGGACCGAGGCCACGTCGATGGTGCGCAGGGTGCGCGCGTGCCACGCCTTGAATCCCGCTGTCGCATCCTTGACTCCGAGGCGCAGGATCGTGTTGACGTAGAAATTCGCCCATGCGGACAGGGCCTTGCGGTGCCAGGGCCAATCGGCGGCGACCGCTCCGCCGGGTACGTACCGCGACCCGAGGACCACGGCCGCGTCGGTGGTGTTCAGTTTGTCGATCATCGCCGGGATCACCTCGGTGGGGTGCGAGAGGTCGGCGTCCATCTGAATGACGATGTCCGCACCCTCGTCGAGCGCTCGCGTCATTCCTGCGACGTACGCGCGTCCGAGCCCGTTCTTCTCGGTGCGGTGCAGAACGCTGACGTCGATGGGGCCGTCGATCGCCAACTTGTCGGCGACGTCGCCGGTGCCGTCGGGCGAATTGTCGTCGACCACCAACACACCGAGCCCTTCCACCTGCAACCCGGCCAGCAGCTCGACGAGCTTGGGGAGGTTCTCACGTTCGTTGTACGTCGGTACAACGACGGTGGTCTTCGGGGCGACTCGTTCCGTACTCACCACCGTATGATCCGTGATTCGGGGTTCCGATCCAAATATCGGACACGATCGGCCGTGTCGGGTCGGCATCGTGGGTCGTTTTCGAGCCCGCGCCGATTCACGACCGAGTCGCGTCGACGAATACGCCGTCGCGCAGAATCGGAACGCAGGAACTCGAATCGACCTCGGCCGCAATGTCCACGTCTTCCGGGTGTCCCATCCCGGCCAATTCGCGACCGGAGCCGCATTGCCGCAGCTCGGACCCCACGTCGTGCTCGACGGCTCGCCACGCGGCAGCGGCCGTTCTCGCGTCCGGGGAGGCACCGGAAGCTCCGGCATCGAGCAGGGCGGCGATGACTGCACCGGCCCCCCACAGGTCCTCGACGGCAGGCCGAAGCGATCCGTCCGGCCACCGTTCCCCGGCCGCTATGACGCTGTCACCGCACTCCGGTTTCTCGCCCAGATCCACTGCGCTACCGCGGACGCGTTTCTCAGCGACGCTCCCACACACAGCTGGGCCGTACTCGCGAGCTCGTCGGCGATGGTGGACCCGTTCGGTGACGGCAGCACCAGCCGAGCCGGGGCAGGCGCGGCCCGTACG
>NZ_BAOX01000124.1:0-13178 GCF_000813105.1 Rhodococcus sp. BS-15
CGACGACGACCGCGTCGCCGCACGCCATGTCCGCCTGCGACGCTGGCGGAGTTCTCGCATCGACCGTTCGCATCGCTCTCCGGCGGCGAGCAGGCCCGGGGTCGCGCTGGCGCGCGTCATCGCCCAGGACACCGCGACGATCATGCTGGACGAGCCCACCGCAGCACTCGACCTCGGACATCAGGAGTCAGTGATGGCCGTGGTGCGCTCACTCGCCGACGCGGGCCGTGCCGTGGTCGTCGTACTGCACGATCTCGGCCTCGCGGCGGCCTACGCCGACCGCGTCGCGATCCTGGACTCGGGTGAACTGATCGCAACCGGTCCGCCGCGGGACGTTCTGACCGCCGAAAGGCTGGCCCGGGTGTACCGACACCCCGTCGACGTGTTCGATCATCCCGACACCGGCGAACAGCTGGTGGTTCCCCACCGTGTCAGAAACCCTCCAGCACGGAATTGACCCGGTTGAAGAAGGCCCGCACCGCTGTGGTGTCCCGCTGTGACGCATCGGACAGCTGCTGCGCATGGGCGACCGCATCACGCACCACACCGACGATGCTGCGCTCGTCCGTCAGATCGACCTCGGTGACCGAATGCTCGGCAACCGCTTCGACCTCGGACCGGTCCGGTACCGGAGATTGCACATCGGCGCGGTATATCTCCACGTACAGGGTGCTTCGGTGCACCCGAAACGCGAACGCCCGGCCGTCGTCGGTGCGTCCGAAGCCGTTCGGATGCGTTCCCGCGTTCACTTCCTCGACGACGAAGTGTGATTCCTCGGTTCCCACGTCCACTCCCATGTCGTGCACTCACCCCGGACGAACACGCTACCGCTTCTTCGGACGCAACCGGACGACAACCGATCCGGCGCGGTCGATTTCGCCGAGATCGCCGCACGCTGGTACAGATGTGGCAGCGCCTCCACAGGCAGCGTCTTCTCGAGGAAGTAGGTTCGGCCTCATGCGAACACCGTCGGCTCGTTCGATTCGGGCGGCAGTCGCGTCCGCGCTCGCCGTCGTCACAGTCCTGTCGATCGGCGGGTGTTCCAGCGACGAAGAGGACGCCGACGACATCTCGGTCGAACCCCGACCGCCGGCGGAGTCCCCCGAGGCGACCGTGACCCCCGCCGGCTCCGTCAGCGCGTTCGCGCCCGTGGATGCCCTCACCTTCGACCCCGCCACCCGCACCCTGGTGGCGCTGACCGACGCATCCACCACGGTGACCCTGGTCCGCGACGGAGCCACGGCTGAGACCCGCGTGGTCGACCTGGGTTCCACGGGCGCAGAACTCGTCGCCGGACGGGACTCGACCGTCCTGGTCCCCATGGACGGTGCCGTCGCGAGAATCGCAGTGGCGGACGGACAGCGCACCGACCTGACGGTCGACGCAGATGCACTGTCCGCAGCAGACCTGCCCGACGGCACGACGGCCGTCGGTGACGACACCGGAGCGGTCCGCGTGCTCGATACGAACGGTCAGGTCACCGCCACGGTCTCCGGCGGCAGCGTGACCTCTGCCGATTCTCTGGCCAGTACACCGAACGGCGTCTCGGTTCTGGATCGTCGTCAGACGTCGGTGACCGACCTGGATCTGGACGACGGCACCCTCGGAGTGGCCTTGCGCGCAGGCGAAGGTGCCGCGGAGATGACCAGCGACGAGTTCGGTCGCCTGCTGGTCACCGATTCGACCGGGACCGAGTTGCTCGTCTTCACCTCGCACGATCTGCTGATGCGCCAACGGTTTCCGGTCGGGTCGCAGCCGTGGGCGATCGCCTACGATGAGCAATCCGGTGTCGCATGGGTGACGCTGCCCGCTCTCAACGAGGTGGTCGGGTACACACTCGATACCGGAATTCCGGTCGAGGCCAGGAGGTTGGCCACTGTGCGGCAGCCCAATTCGGTTGCCGTCGACGCCGACACCGGCGACCTGTACGTGGGATCGGCAACCGGTGACGGTCTGCAGCGCATACCCGCTGCGGGTCGCTGACTTCGGTCGAATGGCAAGGAGGCATGTGAACGCACACGAGAGTTCGGCACCTGGCCGCGCGAAGATGCCCGTCGGATGGGAAGTGTCGCCGTCCGACGATTGGGAGTACGTGCCGTTGCGGCTGCCGCCGGATGTGACCCGTGTGACGGCCTCGATGCGTCTGGCTATTCAGGCGGAGTTCGGCGGCTGGGAACTGTCGCGGGTACGCCTCTACACCGATGGCAGCAGGCGGGTGCTGCTCAAACGCAAGAAGACCGCGCATCACATCCCTGAGCCGGGAATCTGAGCGACTCGCAGTACTGTCCTGACCGCACGATCGTCGAAACCACAGCATGTGTTCGACCGAGCCAGATCGACCGGAGAGAAGACCGTGGGAGACCGTCTGTACCGCGTCCTGTTGCGCCTGATGTTCCTCGTGCCACCGGAGAAGATTCACCACCTGGCGTTCGGTGTGCTCCGCACCGTCGCCGTCGTGCCACCGCTCCGCTATCTGGCCGAGAAGATGTTCGTGGTCGACGATCCACGACTGCGCTCGACGGTGTTCGGCGTCGACTTCCCGGCTCCGCTCGGTCTCGCGGCCGGCTTCGACAAGAACGCCGACGGAATCGATGCGTGGGGGCCGATCGGATTCGGGTTTGCCGAGATCGGCACCGTGACCGCGCAGAGCCAGCCGGGCAATCCGACTCCGCGACTGTTCCGGTTGCCTCCGGACCGCGCCATCGTCAACCGCATGGGCTTCAACAACCACGGCGCCGAGCACGCCGCGCAGCGTGTCCGTGCCAGGCGCACGGGTATCCCGATCGGTGCCAACATCGGTAAGACCAAGATCGTCGAGCCGGACGGTGCTGCCGCGGACTACACCGCCAGCGCCCGGCTGCTGGGCCCGTTGGCGGACTTCGTGGTCGTCAACGTCAGCTCGCCCAACACCCCTGGACTGCGTGACCTCCAGGCCGTGGAATCGCTGCGGCCGATTCTGGTGGCGGTTCAGTCGGTGGTGACGGTGCCGGTACTGGTCAAGATCGCCCCCGATCTGTCCGACGAGGACATCGACGCCGTGGCCGATCTGGCCGTCGAACTCGGTCTCGACGGGATCGTGGCCACGAACACGACGATCTCCCGCGCCGGTCTGCGCACCGACGCGACGTGGTCACCGCAGCAGGAGCAGGCGGCCTGTCCGGTGCTCCGCTGGCCGACCGCTCGCTCGAGGTGCTGCGACGCCTGTACCGCCGAGTGGGTACACGTCTGACGCTGATCTCGGTCGGCGGAATCGAGACCGAAGCGCAGGCATGGGAACGCATCACCGCGGGGGCTTCGCTGGTGCAGGGCTACACCGGTTCATCTACGGCGGCCCGCTGTGGATCAAGAACATTCACCGCGGACTGGCCGCTCGGCTCGAGCAACACGGGTTCTCCACGATCGCCGATGCGGTGGGCTCGGCGAACAGGCCCTGAACCGTCGGGTGTCGAAACGGATCTTCCGACACCCGACGATCGAGCTCAGGCCTCGTAAATGCCGGTGAGGACCGCACGACCGATGGCGTGCGAGAACAGATTGAAGCCGAGGTAGGCCGGGGTGGCCGTCTCGTCGACTTCCAGTCGCTCGACGTCCACCGCGTGAACGGCGATGAAGTAGCGGTGCGGGCCGTGCCCTGCGGGCGGGGCTGCGCCGATGTAGCGGAACAGACCGGCGTCGTTCTTCAGTGTCACCGCGGTGCTGGGAACTCCGGTTCCGCCGTCGTCGCCGGCTCCCGATACCAGCGACGTCGTTCCGACGGGAATGTTGGCCACTGCCCAGTGCCAGAAGCCGGATGCCGTCGGCGCGTCGGGGTCGTAGACGGTGACGGCGAAGCTCTTGGTGCCCTCGGGAAATCCGGACCAGGACAGCTGCGGGGAGTTGTCGTGTCCACCGGCTCCCATGATTCCGCTGACCTGCTGGTCCTTCAGGGTCTTTCCGTCCTCGACATCCTCGGACGTCAACTCGAAGGACGGTAGGTCCGGAAGCGAGTCGTATGGGTTGTACGCCACGATGGTTCCTTTCGTATCAGCTGTGCAGCAAGAAGTGTTCGAGTACCTGTGTACCGAACTCCAACGACTCCACGGGTACTCGTTCGTCGATGCCGTGAAACAACGCCGCGAAATCGAGTTCCGGCGGAAGCTTCAGTGGAGCGAACCCGAAGCAGCGAATACCGATGCGCGCGAACGCTTTTGCGTCGGTGCCGCCGGACAGCATGTACGGCACGGTACGGCCATTGGGGTCGTGCGCGAGGACGGCGTCGTTCATCGCATCGACGAGATCCCCGTCGAACGTCGTCTCGTACGGTTCGAGCTTCGTGATCCACTCGCGTTCGACATTTGGGCCGATCAACTCGTCGACCTCCTTCTCGAATGCCGCCTGCCGTCCGGGCAGTACGCGGCAATCCACCACGGCAGTCGCGGTCTGCGGAATCACATTGGCCTTGTAGCCGGCCGAAAGCATCGTGGGGTTCGCCGTGTCGCGCAGGGTTGCGCCGACGATCCGGGCGATGCTGCCGAGTTTGAGCAGGGTGCCGTCGATGTCCGGTGACGTCGGATCGAAATCGAGACCCGATTCCTCCGAGACCGCCTGCAGAAACTGCGAGACCGATTCGGTGAGCACCAGAGGGAAGGTGTGATTGCCCAGTTTGGCCACTGCCTCGGCCAGGTACGTCACAGCATTGTCGTCGTGCAGGAACGATCCGTGCCCGGCCCGAGCCTTTGCCGTCAGCCGCATCCAGGCCAGGCTCTTTTCGGCGGTTTCGACCATGTAGAGCCGCTTCTCGGTGCCGTCCGGGCGAGCGACGGTCAGCGAGAACCCACCGACCTCCCCGACCGCCTCGGTGACGCCCTCGAAGAGATCGGGTCGATTGTCGACCAGCCAGTGCGATCCGTACTTGCCACCCGCTTCCTCGTCGGCGAGGAAGGCGAACAGGATGTCGCGGGGTGGGACGGTTCCGGTGGACTTGAACTGGCGGGCCAGCGCGAGGGCCATGCCGACCATGTCCTTCATGTCCACCGCGCCGCGGCCCCACACGTACCCGTCCTCGACCGCTCCGGAGAACGGATGCACGCTCCAGTCGGCGGGTTCGGCAGGCACGACGTCCAGGTGTCCGTGGACCAGCAGCGCGCCGCGAGAAGAGTCCGCCCCACGCAGCCAGGCGAACACGTTGCCTCGACCGGGAGCACCGGACTCGACGTACTCCGTTTCGTACCCCACCTCCTCGAGCTTGCTCGCCACCCACTCGGCGCATTCCTTCTCACCGACCGTGGTCTCGAGCTCCCCCGTGTTCGAGGTGTCGAAACGGATGAGGGAACTGACGAGATCCACGACTTCGTCGAGGGCAACGGTGGCATCGATATCGTGTGGGTTTCCTGAGTTGCTCACATCGTTGGGCACACGTCGTTCCTACCACCAGAATCCGCTCCGGGCACCATGAGAAACGGCCTCGAGCATGAACTGACGTGGGGATTTGGTTATCGGGAACCCGTCGGATAATCTTACGCAGCACACAGCGGCCGGCTGTGAAAGCAACAAAAGAATATGCGGCAGAGGTCGCACTTGTCCGAGTGGCGGAATGGCAGACGCGCTAGCTTGAGGTGCTAGTGTCCTATTAACGGACGTGGGGGTTCAAGTCCCCCCTCGGACACCGTCTGAAAGATGTAGCCAGACAGAGATTTTCACAGATCTGAGTTGAGACAGACGAAACGGACCCTGATTCTTCGGAATCGGGGTCTTTTTCGTTCTGCACTCGCTTCTTTCGGCTCGAAGGGCCGATGCTAGGAGACTGACGATGGACGCGATCGACCCGACCGATCTCGAGACGTGCTTGCGAGTGCTGAAGCAGGCCGCAGAGCTGGACAAGAATCATCCGGATTCGATCGCTGTGCAGCGCGCGTCCGGTGCCATGTTCAAAGATCTCAAGCGTGCTCGACGCGTCGCCGCGCGCAACGCCGTCAACGCGGCCGACCGTGCCGTCGTCGCCGCCACCGCAACAGGATCCCCGGACCGAATCGACGACGAGACAGCAGGACTGTCCCTGTCCTCTCGCGCCGAGGGAGATATCGCAGGGACGCTGATCAAGGCCCGTCCCTGCTATATCTGCAAGCAGCGTTACACCCACGTCGACTCGTTCTATCACCAGCTGTGCCCCGAGTGCGCGACGCTCAATCGCGGCAAGCGCAACGCTCGAACCGACCTGTCCGGGCGGCGGGCGCTGCTGACCGGTGGGCGCGCGAAGATCGGCATGTACATCGCACTTCGGCTGCTCCGCGACGGTGCCCACACCACGATCACCACGAGGTTTCCCAACGATGCCGTGCGTCGCTTCGCGGCGATGGACGACAGCGACCAGTGGCTGCACCGTCTGCGTGTCGTCGGTATCGATCTTCGCGATCCGGCTCAGGTTGTGGCCCTTGCCGATTCGGTCGCGGCCGAGGGCCCCCTCGACATCCTGATCAACAACGCCGCACAGACCGTCAAGCGCTCCCCCGGCTCTTACAGCGCGCTGGCCGAGGCCGAGGCCGAACCTCTGCCTGCGGCCCTGACCGAGGGCGCAGGACCGGAGCGCATCACGTTCGGCAAGACCAGCGATGCGCATCCCGCGTCGTTGGCGAGTTCGTTGCCCGCCACCGCGATCGGCGGCAGACCGGCCGCTGCCCTGAGCGCCGACGACGTTGCTCGCTGGCGATGGTCGCCGGCTCGGTGACGGCCGAGAGGATCGAGAGCGTCTCGCCATCGATGCCGGTGGTCTGGTACCCGATCTCGCCGAGACGAACAGCTGGATCCACACCGTCGAGCAGGTCGACCCGGTCGAGCTGCTCGAGGTACAGCTCTGCAACTCCGTAGCCCCCTTCATCCTGGTCTCGCGGTTGCGCACCGCGATGGAGGCCTCGGACGCGCGCCGCAAGTACGTCGTGAACGTCTCGGCCATGGAGGGCCAGTTCGGGCGCGCCTACAAGGGTCCGGGGCATCCCCACACCAACATGGCCAAGGCCGCGCTGAACATGCTGACGCGCACCAGCGCGAAGGAGATGCTCGAGAGCGGAATCCTGATGACCGCCGTCGACACCGGCTGGATCACCGACGAACGGCCGCACCCCACCAAGATGCGACTCGCCGACGAGGGCTTCCACGCTCCACTCGACCTGGTGGACGGTGCCGCTCGGGTGTACGACCCGATCGTGCAGGGAGAACTCGGAATCGATCTGTACGGCTCGTTCCTCAAGGACTATCAGCCGTCACCCTGGTGATTTTCGCGTGCGTCCCCCTCGGCGAACGCGGACTGCGATACTCGTAGGCCGAAGTCGTTGCGCGCGAGCGGACGGCCCTTCTTCACGCACCGATAGGCGGTCACCATGGGCGAGGACGTCGAGCGCCGTAAGTTCACCAGGCAGGATCGGCACGAGTTTCGCCAGAAGGTCCAGGACTGTCTCGACGCGCTGGCGATCATGTTGGCCGACGAGACCTTCCACGTCGGTGAACCACAGATCGGCATGGAGATCGAGCTCAATCTCGTCGACGACGACATGGAGCCGTCGATGGCCAACGCGGCGGTCCTCGACGCCATCGCCGACCCCGACTATCAGACCGAGCTCGGCCAGTTCAACATCGAGATCAACGTCGATCCTCGGCCACTGCGCGGTGCCTCGATCGCCGAGTTGGAGACGGACCTGCGCAGATCGCTCAATGCAGCGGACGAACGCGCCCGCACCTCGGGTAGTCGTCTCGCGATGATCGGCATGCTGCCGACTCTGGACGAGGAGCACTTCGAGCACCGGTGGCTCTCGGCGAATCCGCGCTACGACCTGCTCAATCAACAGATCTTCGCCGCGCGCGGTGAGGACATCGAACTGAAGATCGGCGGAGTTCGGCTGCCCGGTGCCGCTGCCGCCGAGGACCTCGACATCGTGACCGACACGATCCTCCCGGAAGCAGCCTGCACCTCGGTTCAGCTGCACCTGCAGGTGGCTCCGGACGATTTTGCGTCGTATTGGAATGCAGCGCAAGCACTTTCGGGCGTACAGGTGGCACTCGCCGCCAACTCGCCGTTCTTCGCCGGTCGCGCGCTGTGGCACGAGACTCGCATTCCGCTGTTCGAGCAGGCCACCGACACCAGGCCGCAGGAGCTCAAGAATCAGGGTGTCCGACCGCGGGTGTGGTTCGGCGAACGGTGGATCACCTCGATCTTCGACCTGTTCGAGGAGAATTCGCGCTACTTCCCTGCGTTGCTGCCCGTCTGCAGCGAGGAGGACCCGAAGGCAGCGCTGGCCGAGGGCAAGACGCCGTCGCTGTCCGAACTGCGTATGCACAACGGAACGGTCTACCGGTGGAATCGGCCGATCTACGATCGGTCCGGCGACGGCCACCACATCCGGCTCGAGAATCGCGTACTCCCGGCCGGACCGTCGGTGGTCGACACTCTCGCCGACGCGGCGTTCTACTACGGCACCGTACGCGCGCTTGCCGACGCCGACCGCCCGCTGTGGTCCCAGATGTCGTTCGACGCAGCCGAGGAGAACGTGCACTCCGCCGCCCGCGGCGGGTTCGATTCGATGCTCTACTGGCCCGAGGTGGGCTGGGTGAGTCCGCAGGAACTGGTGTTGCGTCGGCTGCTGCCCCTGGCCGACGACGGGTTGGCCGCCTACGGCGTGGACGCGACGGTCCGCGACCGCTATCTCGGGGTGATCGAAGCGCGCTGCCTGGCCAAGCAGTCCGGTTCGGTGTGGCAGCGCAACGCCGTCGTCGCCCGTGAACGCGCCGGTGAGAACCGCGATCGCGCGCTCGCCGGGATGCTGGGCGACTACGTCGGGTTGATGAACGCCGGAGAACCGGTGCACACCTGGCCGAACTGACGGCGCGTCGACTCGTCGGGGTGAACCGCGTTAGTGTCGCTGGTATGAATTCGCCTGCATCCGACTCGACCATCGGCCCCGATCGCACTCACGACATCGTCGTCTACGGCGTAACCGGCTTCGTCGGGAAATTGACGGCGAAGTACCTCGCCGAGCACGCACCGGCCGACACCCGGATCGCCCTCGCAGGGCGCTCGACGTCCAAGGTGGAAGCCGCCAGGAAGGAACTGGGCTCCAGAGCTCAGCAGTGGCGCGTTCTCGAGGCCGACGCCACCGACGTCGCGTCGCTGCAGGCCATGGCCCGATCGACCCGAGTCGTCATCACCACGGTCGGTCCCTACGCCAAGTACGGCCTGGAACTGGCAACGGCGTGCGCCGAGGCCGGGACGGACTACGTCGACCTCACGGGCGAGGTCCTGTTCGCCCGCGAGAGCATCGATACCAACCACGAGATCGCTCAGCGCACAGGGGCCCGCATCGTCCACTCGTGCGGCTTCGATTCCATCCCGTCCGACATCGGCGTACACGCCCTGTACGAGGCCGTCACGGCCGACAACGCGGGCGAGCTCACCGACACGACCCTGGTGGTCACGTCGATGTCCGGTGGGGTCAGCGGCGGCACCATCGACTCACTGCGCGGGCAGATCGAGGCGATGAAGAAGGACAAGCGGGCCCGACGCATCGCCGCTCGGCCGTACTCGCTCAGTCCCGATCGCGGCCTCGAGCCGCAACTCGGTCGCCAGCTCGACACCGTGCTGATCGACGGCAAGAAGATCGACCCGAGCCTGCGGGGATGGAAGGCCCCCTTCGTGATGGCCTCGTACAACACGCGAGTCGTTCGGCGCAGCAATGCACTTCGCGACTGGGCGTATGGAAAGCAGTTCCGATACAGCGAAGTGATGAGTGTCGGCTCGTCGATCGCCAGCCCCGTCCTCGCCGGTGCGCTGTCCGCCGGGCTGTTCCTCGGTGTGTCCGCCATGACGGTTCTGCCGGGCAAGGTACTCGACCGTATTCTGCCCAAGCCGGGTACCGGTCCCAGCGAGAAGGCCCGCGAGAAGGGGCATTTCACCGTCGACCTGTACACGCTCACCACCTCCGGGGCGCGCTACCGGGCTCGGGTCAAGGCCTCGGGCGACCCCGGCTACAAGGCCACCGCAGTGATGCTGGCGGAGTCGGCACTCGCGCTCGTACACGGCGGCGACGCCCTGCCGAAGGCCAGCGGTGTGCTCACGCCTGCCACCGCGATCGGCGATGTCCTCGTCGATCGCCTCAACGCGGCCGGCGTGGAAGTCTGGGCCAAGCGGAACTGACGCAGGCTCAGCGCATGTCGTCGGCATGGAGCATCGGTCGGTGACCACATTCCTTGCTGCGACGTTGCCGGTGGCCACCATCGCTGCCGAGTCGGTCGGTGTCCTCGGCGCCGCCATCGGCAGGGTGCGGGGTGTTTTCGGATTCCGTCCCTTCCCCGGTGCGCAGTCATCGATGTCAGCAATGGCACCGACCGCGTCGTCCGAGCGGATAGCTGCATCGTTCATGGGCGGCACGATGCTGCGGATCGACGGTGCGCCCGTGCACCCGTTCGCCGATCTGTCCGGCTTCTTCCGCGCATCGGACGGCTGGGTGAGGACGCACGCGAATTACGCGCATCATCGAACGGCGCTGCTCGATGCCGTCGGGCTCGACGGCGATTGCGACACCGAACGATTCGCCGGTCGGGTGGCCGGTATCACCGCAGCAGAGCTCGAGTGGTCGTGCTCGAACAGCGGGGCCCTCGCGGTTCAGGTCCGCACCGAGGATCAGTGGTCGGCCCACCCGGCCGGTGAAGCGGCCCGCTCCGGCCCGTTGATCGAGCGCACGGATGCCGGGGCGGCGTCGCTCGATCGGATCCCGGTGTTTCGCGGCGGTACCTATGCCGCTCCGCTCGCGGGCGTCCGGGTACTCGATCTCACTCGGGTGATCGCCGGGCCCGTCGCCACCCGCGCTCTCGCGCTGTTCGGTGCCGATGTACTACGGATCGATCCGCCACAACTCCCCGAGATCGCCTGGCAGCACCTGGAGAACGGTCAAGGCAAGCGTTCGGCGTCGGTGGACCTGAACACACGCGCGGGACTTGTTCGAGTGCAACGCTTGCTCGACTCCGCGGACGTCCTGGTCACCGGGTACCGCCCGGGCGCTCTGGAGCGCTTCGGACTCGAACACCGCGGAGGCGTCGTACACGGGCGGATCAGCGCATGGGGTACCCGAGGGCCGTGGTCGGACCGGCGCGGCTTCGATCCTCGAGGGCCGCGGAGAACTCGGACGGTTGCCTGCCCAAGCCCTCGACCACGCAAGTGGGTACCTCCTCGCCGCGGGGATCGTCTCGGAGTTGGCCGATCGCGCAGACGGATCCGGATCGAACGCCGCGGTCGAGGTGTCCCTGGCCCGGACAGCCGCATGGTTGATGGAGCTGCCAGGCCGGGATCCGAGTCATGGTTCGGCCGGGACGCCGTCTGCAGACTGCGTCGTGACACACGGTCGTGTCACGACAGCCCGGCCGGTGTTCGACGAGTACGCCGACTACCCGTTTCCTGCACACCCATGGGGAACCGACGACGCCGACTGGACGTGACGCCGAGCAGCCGGCGCGTCAGGTCCGGACAGCCAGCGCCGACGCCTCGCTGTACAGCTCCTTGGCTTCCTCGGTCGAATCGACCTGCGGCGGAGACCCTTCCAATGGTTGCGTAGCAGATTCGCGGAGAAAGCCGACGGCGATGAGCCCGATGACGCCGCTGACGATGAGGTAGTACGCGGGAATCATCGGGCTGCCGGTTGCACTGACCAACGCCGAGGTCACCAAGGGCGTCGTTCCGCCGAAGACGGAAACCGACAGGTTGAACCCGATCGACAGCGCCGCGTAGCGAATCCGAGTGGGAAACAGGGCGGGAAGCGTCGACGCACTCGGAGCCGCGAAACACGCCAGCACGAGGCCGAGAAGTAGACATGCGATCAGTGGCCCGATCCAGCCGCTGCCCCGGAGCAACAGGAAACAGGGCACGTCGAGGACGATCTGCCCGACTGCCCCGAAGACGAATACCGGCTTGCGGCCGATCCGGTCGGTGAGCCTGCCGACGCCCACTATGTTGGTCACCACGAAGATCATCGCCGGTGGTTGCGACCAGGTGTGAGCCGCTGCCGTTGTCGGCCAGGGTGATAGCGACGACGGAGTTGTCGGGGGTGTGGCCGAGCAGTTTTCGTGGGAGCGCAGCGACCGCTCGACGAAAAGTGTTCGGAGCCTTGGCCGTAGCGCAGCGGAGCGAGGGGTTGAGGCGGCGGGCACGGGTGATGGATGCTCGCCAGAAGCCACCTACGTCACAAAGAAATTCGATTCTTTTCGCTCTTTTGAGTGCGGAGCGCAGCGGAGTTCGGTTCGGTGCAGCCCGTAGGAGTTCGTGTGGCCCGCTAGGACCTGCCTGCGAACGTGGCCGGCCTGCTGTGGTGGGACGCGGAACGCCGCCGGAGCTGGTGCTCTACGGCGGCGCGGTTGTGGGGTACGGCTGTGAACGTAATTGTGCGGGAGCGACGGAGCGTGACCGGGCTCGGTGTCGCGGCAGCTTTCGTTTTGTCTCTGTGGTTGTTCGTCTCGTGAGGCACGTGCCCCGATGCCCCGCCACCTGATTGCGGCGGGGCACCACGGGTTGGTGGGTTAGAAGCCGAACGATCCGGTGGGGAGGCAGACAGATCCGGTGCAGCCGGGTTCGGGTTCTTCGGGTCCGACTGCGGGGACCACGAGTGTCGTCGGTGCGCTGTAACCCTGCTGCTGCGGTAAGGCTCGTGTGGTCCCGTCGTAGCCGCCCCTGGCGAGGTAGCAGACCCAGTCGATTGTGTAGGTGCCATCGGGTACGTCGGTATCGATGACGGTAAAGCTGGGAGTCGGGTCGCCGATTCTGCTGGCGTCAAGTGGGTAACCGTTATTTGCATCGACGGCATCGTCGTACATCAGGCAGTAGTACGGAAATTCGTCTCCGGTGGCGGTGAAGGTGCCGGTGACCGTGTTGCTGCCGCCGGGGTTGGGTGTGGTGGTAAAAGACGGCATTGATGTCGCCGGGTGCGGCTGTGGCTGGTGCGGCGGCGAGGAATGCGAGGGGTATTGCCGCTGCTGCGGCGAGTGCTGCGGTCACGGTTGTACGCACGCGATGGGCTGCTTCCGTTTCGTTAGGCTCCCGACCGATTTGTCCGATGCTGCCATATGCGCTGGTTGCGGGGGTGGTTTTCGTCGTGGATTGCTGCGCGGGCCCGGATTGGGTGTCGGGTTTGACGAGGTAGGGGTAGACGCCGGGTGCGCCGGGTGCG
>NZ_BAOX01000123.1:0-13219 GCF_000813105.1 Rhodococcus sp. BS-15
CCCCCGGGGTGTTGACCGGGCTCGGACGGTGGCGCGATGTTCCGTTCGGACGAGTGCGGTGGGCCGGTGCCGAACACTCCGACTATTGGAACGGATACATGGACGGCGCCGTGCGATCGGGTGAAAAGGCCGCAGCAGAAATACTTTCGACCGAAGGAGAACTCTCGTGGAACAACGCTTCGTAGTCTCGGCCCATCGCACACTCTCGGTGACCCCGGAGGAGGTCTGGGCACTGACCGGTGACACCAGCCGCTACGCGGAATGGGTGTCCGACGTCCGAGCCGTCACCGCTCATCACGGCACCGCCCGCACAGGTGGTGTCTATACCGAGGAAGTGGCGGCGCTCGGACGCTTCACCAGTCACGCCACGTGGACCGTCCGGCATCTGGAACCGAACCGACTGCGAATCGATTCGGGTCAGGGATTCGCACCGCTCACCAACGTGGCGAACGTCTTTCGCTTCGCGCCGCTGGGCGGCGGAACCTCCACCGCGATGACCTTCGAATTCTGGTTCGATGTCGCTCCGAGCTGGCTGGGACGTATTGTGCGACCCATCGCGACCGCCGGGATGTCCGCACGATTCGATGTCTCGATGTGCAACCTGGAGGCGCTGATCCTCTCCGAGCGAACCACGACGATCCAATGAGAGAACCGGCGGAAGTCCTCACGCGTGGGCAGCGGTGACATGGCAGGTCGAATCGGTGCGCTGATCGCTCAGCGTCGGTGACGCAGCCCCAGTACTCGGTCGATCAGCGGCATGACCCACCGTCGGCGTCGAAGCGTCACCAGCTCGAATCCGGGGATGTCGAACAGCTTCGTGACGCGGCTGTGCGTGCGGCAGAACTCGGCGAACCCTTCGTCGCCGTGTACTCGGCCGAAGCCGCTGGCACCTACGCCGCCCATCGGAACCGATCCCATCCCGGCGAACGCAATCACGGAGTTGACGGTGACCTGGCCGCACACCATTTGCGCCGCAATCTCTTTGCCGTGCGTGCGGGAGAACACCGATGCGCCGAGAGCGTACCGATGGTCGTTGCTCAGCTCGATCGCCTCGTCGATGCTCTCGACCTCACGGACGGTGACCGTGGGGCCGAACGTTTCCTCGCGAACGGCCGAGCAGCTCTCGGGGGTGTCCACCAACACGGTGGGTCCGACGAATCGCTCGCCGATCGAGGACAGTCCGCCGATCAGTGCTCGGCCACCGCCCGCTTCGGCGTCGGCGAGGTGGCGTCGCACGATGTCGATCTGGCTGGGCATCGTCATCGGTCCGTAGGTGGACGACGCATCGCCACCGGGCGCGATGGCACGGGCGTGCTGCACGAGAGCACCGGTGAATTGTGCTGCGACACTGCGCTCGACGTACACCCGCTCGACTCCGACGCACGTCTGACCGCTGTTGCTGAATGCTCCCCAGGCCACCGCCTCGGCTGCTGCCGTGATGTCTGCATCCGCAGCGATGATCACCGGATCCTTGCCGCCGCATTCCACGACCACCGGGGTGAGAGTCTCGGCGCACGTGGCCATGATCTTCGAGCCGGTTCTCGTCGAGCCCGTGAACGCGATCTTGTCCACGCCCGAGCGGCACAGCGCGGCACCGGTCTCGCCGTATCCGGTCACCAGCGACAGAATGCCCAGTGGCAGAGTCGGATTGGCTTCGTGGAAGGCGCGCACGTATCGAGCCGCCACCGCGGGGGTGTACTCGCTCGGCTTGAACACCACGCAGTTGCCTGCTGCCAGAGCCGAACCGATCGCACTGTTGGGTGCGTAGAGCGGGTAGTTCCACGGGCCGATGACGCCCACGACGCCGAGCGCGACCGTCTCCACGTGAGCGGAGTAGTTCGCGAGCAGCAACCCGGGGTTGACTCGGCGCGACCGCATGAGTCGTGGTGCCTGCTTTTCCGCCCACGCGATGTGTTCGAGGGTCAGTACGATCTCGAGCAGTGCATCGTCGGCGGGTTTGCCGTTCTCACGGTGAATCAGATCGATGAATTCGGTTCGATGACTCCAGATTTCGTGTCGCCATGCCCTCAGGTGTCGGGCGCGAGTACGCGGCGGTAGTGCCGCCCAAGTGCGCTGCGCCCTCCGTGCCAGGCCGACCGTTCGCGCGACGGACTCGGTCGAATCGACGGCGAACGAGGCGACCGGACCATCGTCGATGGGGGAGATCGAATCGAAGGTGGCTCGCGCCTGGACCTGGCTGGTCACAGGGACGCTCCGAGCGCGTCCTTCGCCACGTGTGCGTCCCGCAGTTCGCGCTTGAGGATCTTGCCTGCGCCGCTCATGGGCAGTGCGGTGACGAACTCGATGGTGCGCGGGGTCTTGTATCCGGCGACGTAGCTGCGGGTGTGATCGCGAAGTTCTTCGACCGTCGGCGAGGTGCCCTCGGCCAGCACGACACAGGCGTGGACGCGCTCGCCCCATTCGCCGTCGGGAACACCGATCACGGCGCAGGCCAACACCGAGGGGTGCAGGCTCAGTGCGCTCTCGACCTCGGCGCTGTAGACGTTCTCGCCACCGGTGATGATCATGTCCTTGAGGCGATCGACGACGAACAGGAACCCGTCGGCGTCGAGGTAGCGACATCGCCGGTGTGCATCCAACCGTCGCGAATGGCCGCGGCGGTCTCGTCCGGCTTGTTCCAGTAGCCCAGCATCACGTGTCCACCGCGAACACAGATCTCGCCGACGGATCCGGTGGCCAACTGCTCGTCGTCGGGGCCGAGGATCTGGATCTCCGAGTGCGGAGCCGCGCGACCGGCCGAGCCGATGCGCTCTCCCACATGGTGTTCCGGCCAGAGCAGTGATGCGACCGGTGCGAGCTCGGTCATGCCGTAGGCCTGGGTGAGGCGGGCCCGCGGGAGCCGGGCGAGGGTGCGCTCGAGGACGCCCGCGGAGATCGGGGATCCTCCGTACAGCACGCGGCTCAGCGAGGAGGTGTCGAACTCACTCAACGTGGGGTGGTCGACGAGAAGCTGAATCATCGTCGGTACCAGCAGCACATCGGTGATCGAATGCTTCGCGATCGCGCCGAGGACGGCGGTCGGCTCGAAGAACGGAACCATCACATGGGTGCCGCCGAGCATGACCTGACCCACCCATGCGGCCAGATCGGCGAGGTGGAACATCGGAGCGGCATGGAGCAGGATCGACGCGTCGTCGAGCAGCTGTCCGGTCGCCACCGTTCCCAGGCCCGAGGTGACGAGGTTCGCGTGCGAGAGCATGACGCCCTTGGGGAAGCCGGTGGTGCCACCGGTGTAGAACAGTCCGGCGAGTGCGTCGCCGCTGCGGCGCGCATCGGGGATGGGATCGTGGGACGAGACCAGGTCCTCGTAGGAGACCATGCCCTCGGGGGTGGCACCGTCTCCGCAGTAGACGATGGTCTGCAGGCCGGCACATGCCGGGCGCAATGCCGGGACCATGGCACTGAAGGTGTCGTCGACCAGCAGGACCTTGGTGTCGGAGTCGTTGAGTGCGTACGCGACCTCCACGGGCGACCACCGGATGTTCACGGGGTTGAGCACGGCGTCGGCCCACGGCACCGCGAGCAGGTACTCCGAGTATCGGTCGCTGTTGAACGCCAGCATCGCAACTCGATCGCCGGGCTCGACGC
The DNA here is from genome assembly GCF_000813105.1 of Rhodococcus sp. BS-15. Lineage (NCBI taxonomy): Bacteria > Bacillati > Actinomycetota > Actinomycetes > Mycobacteriales > Nocardiaceae > Rhodococcus > Rhodococcus sp. BS-15. The sequence continues at coordinate 3,610 of NZ_BAOX01000123.1, forward strand.
CGATGGAGTGCAGGCCCGCAGCCAGTCTTGCCACTCTGTCGATCTGTTCGGCGAAGGTACGAACCCGATCGCCGGACACCGTTGCTGCCCGGTTCGGAGTGGTTGCCGCGGAGCGGTGAAGGCCTTGAGTGAGATACATGGCGAGTCCCTTGTGCGAGAGGGGGCGAGGGTGCCCGAGGTGAATACCGTCACAGTTCCACCTTATTGGCACAGTGTCAATAGGCGATTTGCACGTTTACCACTCGAATGGACCGCCGAAATGGGTTGTCTGGCTAACGGTCTCGGGCGTCGTCCAGAGCCCGAGCCGTGTCGAGGACGGTGACGAGCACATCGGTCAGCAGAATCTCGACCTGTTCGCGCGTCAGTGTGCCGCGCACCAACCACTCGCGGCCTGCCGCCTTGACCATGCCGCCGAACGCACGCACCGCAGAGGTCGCAACTCGTCGGTCACCGCCTCTGCCCTCGAATGCCGTTGCGTCGAGCACGCGTTCGGCAGCGAGATCGTCGGCCTCGTCGAGAATGCGGGCCACCTGCTCGTCGACGCCCGATCCGCTCGCCACCGACACCCACGCCGCGCCGTGCGTCTCGATCACCCCCACCAGCCAATGCACACTGCCACGGGCTCGCTCCTCGAGCGAGCCCGTGGGCAGATGTACGTCTTCGATCGGCGGCACGGTGACCAGGAAGCGAACGCTCTCGAGGTACAGATCGCGCTTGCTGCCGATGTAGTGGTGAATGAGCTCGTGCGACGCCGGCCGAGGCAGCGACGTCCGACATCGACACCTCCGCGTACGGCTTGTCGCCGAACAAGCGAACAGCGCTCGCCAGGATCTGCGTTCGTCGCTCGTCCGGTTCCAGTCGATTCCACTTGGGTGTACTTGCAGCCGGCATGGTTGCCATGATTGCACCGAACCGACGCCGCGAGGCGTCAGAGGTACCGCTCGGTGCGTGAGCGCAGTGACCTCGGCACGACGAACCGATCGCCGTACCCTGCCCGCAGTCGGTCGGCTCGCTCCACGAATCCCGGCAGGCCGCCGTCGAACTGATTGACGAACTGCAGCACGCCACCGGTCCACGCGGGGTAGCCGATGCCGAGGATGGAGCCGATGTTCGCATCGGCGACCGTCCGCAGGACACCTTCGTCGAGGCACGCGATCGAGTCGAGCGACTGCGCGATCAGCATGCGATCCATCATGTCCTCGAACGGAATTCCGTGATCGGGGCGGTGATAGTGCTCCACCAGGCCCGGCCACAATCCGGCCTTGGTTCCGTTCTCGGAGTACTCGTAGAAGCCACGTCCGGCCTTGCGGCCGGGGCGGTCGAACTCGTCGACGAGGCGATCGACCAGGGCATACGAGTTCGAGACGATCCACGGTCGACCGTCGGCGCGGGTGGCCTCCGCCATGCCCTCGCGGATGTGCCGAGACAGGGTCAACGAAATCTCGTCCATGAGAGCCAGCGCACCGGACGGGTAGCCCGCCTGAAGAGCGGCCTGCTCGACGGTGGCCGGGTGCACGCCCTCCGCGACCAGCGAGATCGCCTCGTCCATGAACCGGCCGATGACGCGGGTGGTGAAGAAGCCGTGACTGTCTCCGACGACGATCGGCGTCTTGCCGATCAGGCGAACGAAGTCGAATGCGCGGGCCAGCGCCGATTCGCTGGTGTGTTCTCCCACAACGATTTCGACCAACGGCATCTTGTCGACCGGGGAGAAGAAGTGCGTGCCGATGAAGTCCGCGGTGCGCGAGACTCCCGTCGACAGCTCGGTGATGGGCAGGGTCGAGGTGTTCGAGCACAGCAGTGCGTCGGCCGTCAGGTACTTGTCGACGGCCTCGAAAGCACCCTGCTTGACGGCGGGATCCTCGAACACCGCCTCGACGACCAGATCGCAACCCTCGGCATCTGCCGCGTCGGAACTGGGCGTGATGAGCGCGAGCACCGCATCGGCGTCGGCCTGGGTCTTTCGTCCCTTCGCGACGGCTTTGCGAGAATCGAACGTGCATAATCTTTTCCACGCTCGGCGGACTCGATCGAGACATCACGCAGCACGACGGGAACCTGTGCCGAGGCGACGACGTAGGCGATGGCGGCGCCCATCATTCCGGCACCGATCACCAGGACCTTCTCGGGCACCCGGTGCGGTTCGGCGCTCGGCCGAGAGCCACCCTTGTTGATGGATCCGAGATCGAAGAACATCGATTGGATCAGATTGCCCGAGACCGCTCCGCAGGCGAGCGAGGTGCAATGCCGGGTTTCCACGAGCGATGCCGACTCGAAGTCGAGTACCGACCCTTCCACGGCCGCAGCAACCACCGCGATCGGAGCGGGCATGGGTGCACCCTTGACCTGCTTGCGGACCGTTGCCGCGAAGGCAGGCAATTGCGCAGCCAGCGCGGGTGAGGCCGCGGTGCCGCCGGGAATCTTGAATCCCTTCCTGTCCCAGGGCTGCAGCGCTTCGGGATTGGCGACGATCCAGGCGCGTGCGTTCGCCATCATCTGCTCGTGGGTGTCGACGACCTCGTCGACAAGTCCGAGTTCGAGTGCCTGCGCCGGCCGATACCGCTGGCCCTGGCCCACCACCTGTGTCAGAGCCTTGACGATGCCGAACATGCGGACCGTCCTGGTGACTCCACCGGCCCCGGGAAGGAGCCCGAGGGTGACCTCGGGAAGCCCGAAGCGAGCTTTGCTGTTGTTCAGAGCAATTCGATGATGACAGGCCAGCGCGATCTCGAAGCCGCCACCGAGTGCGGTGCCGCCGAGCGCAGCCACCACGGGCTTGCCCAGCTTCTCGATCCGGCGAAACTTGTCCTTGGTGAAGTCGAGGGCGTCGGCGATGGCCTCGTGGTCGTGGGGGCCTGCGTCGCGTAGCAGTTCGAGGTCGCCACCGGAGAAGAAGGAATCCTTCGCCGAGGTGACGATCACTCCGTCGTAGGCATCGACGTTCGCCTCGAGCCAGTCGACCGTCTGCCCGAGTGACTCGCCGAACGCGGCGTTCATCGTGTTGGTGGACTGCGTCGGGTCGTCCATCGTCAGCACGAGTACGCGGTCGGTGCCGATCTCGCCGGTGATGGTGGAAGTGTGCAGTGCAGCAGAGCTGTTCATCGTTTCCTCGGGTCGTCGTTCGAGCGCGGGGTGGTCACAGGCGCTCGATGATGGTGGCTACGCCCATTCCGGCACCGATGCAGAGCGTGATCAGTGCGTAGCGCTCGCCCCGCCGCTCGAGCTCGTCGAGAGCCATTCCGGTGAGCATCGCGCCCGTTGCGCCCAGTGGGTGGCCCATCGCGATCGCGCCACCGTTGACGTTGATGCGTTCGTGGTCGATGTCCAGCTTCTTCGCGTAGTTGAGCACCACCGATGCGAATGCCTCGTTGACCTCGAACACCGCGATGTCGTCGAGGGTGAGTCCCGCTGCGGCCAACACCTTGTGGGTGGCCGGAACCGGGCCGGTGAGCATCAACGTCGGGTCCGATCCGGCGACGACTCCGGCCACGACGCGTCCGCGTGGGGTCAATCCGCCTGCGCGCCCGGCCTGTTCGGAGCCGATCAGCACCATCGCGGTGCCGTCGACGATGCCGGAGGAGTTGCCGGCGTGGTGGACGTGATCGATGCGCTCGACCTCGGTGTACTTCTGCATCGCGACGGCGTCGAACCCGGCGAGCGCGCCCATCTGGGCAAACGATGGCTTCAGGGCAGCGAGATCGGCCGCGGTGGTCTCGGGGCGCATGATTTCGTCGTGATCGAGCATCAGTCGGCCGTTTGCGTCGAAGACCGGGATGACCGACTTCTCGAAGTGGCCCATCGACCAGGCGTGTGCGGCGCGTTGCTGGCTGCGCACTGCGAAGGCGTCGACCTCGTCGCGATCGAATCCTTCGATCGTCGCGATGAGGTCTGCACTGACTCCCTGCGGAACGAAGTAGCTGCTGTAGTTGGTGAGCGGGTCGCACGGCCATGCGCCGCCGTCCGCCCCGAGCGGGACACGGGACATCGATTCGACGCCGCCGGCGACGATGAGCTGATCCCATCCGGACCGAACACGTTGCGCCGCAGTGTTGACTGCCTCAAGTCCCGATCCGCAGAAGCGGTTGAGCTGAACGCCGGCGACACTGTCCGGTAGTCCGGCAACCATCGCGACGGTGCGGGCGATATCGCAACCCTGGTCGCCGACCGGGGTGACGACACCGAGCACGACGTCGTCGATCAGGGCCGGATCCAGCTGCGAGTGTCGAGAGAGCAACGTGGACAACGTGTTCGCGGCCAGATCGACCGGCTTGATGGTGTGCAGTGAGCCGGAGCTCTTACCGCGGCCACGTGGGCTGCGCACTGCGTCGTAGAGGAACGCCTCCATGGTGGTGGCCTTTCTGGGGCAACAATATTGCCGAGTTACAAGGAGCGGGAGATGAGGTCTTTCATAACTTCGTTGGCACCGGCGTAGATGCGTGCGATGCGGCCGTCGACGAACATGCGGGCGATGGGGTATTCCTCCATGTAGCCGTACCCACCGAAGAGCTGTAGGCAACGGTCGACCACCTCGAACTGTCGGTCGGTGGTCCAGTACTTGACCATTGCTGCCGTGGTGACGTCGAGGCTGCCCGAGATGTGCTGTGCCATGGCGTCGTCGACGAAGGTGCGGACGACGCGGCCGATGGTGGCGCATTCGGCGAGCTCGAACTTGGTGTTCTGCAGATCGAACAGTGTCTTGCCGAAAGCGCTGCGCGACTTGGTGTATTCGACGGTCTGCTCGACGGCGGCGTCGATCATCGCGACGGCCGCTATCCCGCAGATCAAACGCTCCTGGGGGAGTTGCTGCATCAACTGTGCGAAGCCGCGTCCTTCTGCGTCGCCGAGGATGTTCGTGGCAGGGATACGGAGACCGTCGAAGGTGAGTTCTGCTGTGTCCTGGCCCTTCTGGCCGATCTTGTGCAGCACGCGTCCGCGGTGGAAGCCTTCGGTGTCGTCGGAGACCTCGGCGACGAGCAGTGACAGTCCCCGGGCTCCGGCGGACGGATCGGTCTTGGCGGCGATGATGATCAGATCGCAGTGAGCTCCGTTGGAGATGAACGTCTTTCCGCCGGTCACGACGTAGTCGTCGCCGTCACGCACTGCGCGGGTGGTAATGCCCTGCAGATCCGAGCCGGTGCCCGGTTCGGTCATGGCGATGGCACCGATCCACTCTCCCGAGCACAGCTTCGGCAGCCACTGCTGCTTCTTCTCCTCGGACGCGTAGGCCAGGATGTAGTGCGGGACGATGCCGCTGTGCACGCCGAGCTGCATGGCCGAGTCACCGCAGCGGACCTGTTCCTCGAACAGCACCGCCTCGTGGCGGAAGTCGCCGCCGCCTCCGCCGTACTGCTCGGGTACCGACATGCCAAGCAGTCCGAGGCTGCCTGCGGTGCGGTAGACCTCGCGGCTGGGGCGTCCGGCTGCCGCGAATTCCTCGCGGTGCGGCGCGACCTCCTTCTCGAAGAATCCTCGGGCGAGCTGTCGCACGTCGGCGAGCTCGGTAGCGAGGTCGTCGGAGGTGCGGTCTGCGAGTGCAGTCATGGTGGGTCCTTGGCTCGAAGCGCATCTGTGGTTTATTGGCGCTGTGCCAATAATGATTGCGCGTCGGTGCCGTGGATGTCAACAGTGGGTGCTCCCCGAGCTGCCGAACTCGAAGTTGTGGATGATTTTCGGCTGGAATTCGTCCATAACTTCGAGCTCGGCGATGACCGGGGAGGCTATCGTCGTGCACGTGGCAGGCAATGCGCGGGATCCGGGGGTCTCGGTGGCCTCGCGACTGCTGGCGCTCCTGGCCGTGTTCGGCGAGAAGACCCCCGTGCTGACGCTGACCGAACTGGCCGACGGTGCCGACCTGCCCGTCGCCACCGCGCATCGCCTGGTGCGTGAACTGGTCGACTGGGGAGCGCTCGTTCGCGGTGACGACGGCCGCTACGTGGTGGGGCGTCGGCTGTGGAAGTTGGGCTTGCTGGCACCGGATCAAGCCGATCTGCGAGAGATCGCCTCGCCATTTCTGCACGACCTCTACGGCGCGACGCTCGCCACGGTGCATTTGGCCATTCGCGGCGGCGACGAGGTGCTCTACCTCGACAGGTTGGCCGGGCATGCGTCGGTGCCCGCGGTCAGCCGGGTCGGAGCCCGCCTGCCGCTGTATGCGACCGGAGTCGGCAAGGTGTTGTTGGCCTACGCCCCGCGCGAGGTGCACGATCGCGTGCTCAGGAACTTGGCCCGCATCACCCCGTACACGGTGACTCACCCGGGGAAGTTGGACAGCGAACTACGCCGAGTGCATCGCGAGGGGTATGCGCAGACGGTCGAGGAGATGACGCTTGGGGCGTGTTCGGTGGCCGTGCCGGTCCGGGGCGAGGGTGAGAGTGTGGTGGCTGCGCTGGGAATCGTGGTTCCGAGTATCGGCCGGGATCGCGCCAGACTGGTTGCAGCTCTGCAGGTTGCGGCCCGAGGAATCGAGCGAAGTCTGCGGGGGCGATAGCAGTGTTTTCACTGAGTGGAAACGCGGTCTTGTTCGCGGCCCGAACGCGCGGTGTACTCGATGCATGCGTACACAGGTAGCCATCATCGGCGCAGGGCCCGCGGGTCTGCTGCTGTCCCACCTGCTCGGGGAGCAGGGAATCGATTCCGTTCTGATCGAGTCGCGCACGCAGCAGTACGTGCTCTCGCGAATCCGCGCGGGCATCCTCGAACATTCGACGGTTCAGCTGCTCGACGACCACGGCCTGGGTGAGCGGTTGCATCGCGAAGGGCACGAGCATCGCGGGATCTATCTGCAGTGGCCGGAAGAGCGGCACCACATCGACTTTCGTGACCTGGTGGACCGAAGCGTGTGGGTGTACGGGCAGACCGAGGTGACCAAGGATCTCGTGGCTGCCCGCGAGAAGGCCGGCCAGCAGATCTACTACGACGTCTCGGACACCGCGTTGCACGACGTCGAGTCCGACGCCCCGTACGTCACGTTCACCGATTCCTCGGGCACGCCGATGCGGATCGATGCGAATGTCGTTGCCGGATGCGACGGTTCGTTCGGCCCCAGCCGTGCCGCGATGCCGGATTCGGTACGCAACACCTGGGAGCGGACGTATCCCTACTCCTGGCTCGGGGTGCTGGCCGATGTGGCACCCTCGACCGACGAGCTCATCTATGCCTGGCATCAGGACGGATTCGCGATGCACTCGATGCGATCGTCGACGGTCAGCCGCCTGTATCTGCAGGTTCCCAACGGCACCGACATCGCCACCTGGTCCGACGAGCGGATCTGGGATGCCTTGGCGCGCAGGCTCGGTCACGGTCAGGACGGCTGGGAACTCATGCCAGGGCCGATCACCGAGAAGAGCGTGCTGCCGATGCGCAACTACGTGCAGACGCCGATGCGACACGGCAATCTCTTTCTGGCCGGCGACGCCGCGCACATCGTGCCGCCGACCGGAGCGAAGGGCCTCAACCTGGCAGTGGCCGACGTGGCTCTGTTGGCACCGGCGCTGACATCGTTGCTGGGCAAGAGCGACTCTCGCGCCGCCGATGCCTACAGTGACGACGCCCTTCGACGCGTCTGGCGCTGCACCCACTTCTCCTGGTGGATGACCACGATGCTGCACACCGGCGACGACCCGTTCGACACGCAGTTGCAAATCTCGCAACTGAAATGGGTGGCCTCCAGCGAGGCAGGGGCCACGGGACTGGCGGAGAACTACGCGGGACTTCCCATCGGGTTCTGAGCCGGGCTCACTGGCGTGCGAAAGGACCCCCGTCGGCGAAAGCGGTGTCGACGAAGCGTCGTGCGATCAGTTCGTGTGTCGGCTGGTCGGGGTGGAGACGATCCGGCAACGGATGTTCATCGGAATCGTTGTGCCCGTACAGGTTCAGGCCGTCGAGGTAATGCAGGTGGGTGTCGCCGCCGGCGCGGTCGGCGACGATGCGGGCGAGTTCTTCGCGGATGACCTCTAGCGTGAGCTTTCCGGTCCGCACCTCCGTAGGATCGCCCGTCGCCATGAACTCGATCGTGCCCGACGCCAGTGCTGCGGGGTCGAAAGCTCCTGGGCCCGGTGTGCTCTCGTGAATGGGGCACAGCATTGCCGAGATCACGAGAATCGGGGTGTCGGGGTGACCGTCCCGGATCGTATCGAGAAATCCGTGCACCGCGGAGGTGAAAGCACGCAGCCGCATCACGTCGGAGTTGACCAGATTGATGCCGATCTCCAGGCTGATCAGATCGGCGGGCGCATCGCGAATGGTCCTGGCGACGAACTGGTCGAGCAGCGCACTTCCACCGAAGCCCAGATTTCGCGGTTGCACGTCGGCGGCTGCTGCGGCCAGCGCCGTCCAGGTGGTGCTCGGCCCAGTGGCGTTGGATCCCTGGCTGATGGAGCTGCCGTAGTTGATCCACTTCGGCCGTTCGTCCTCAACGGGCGTAACGGGACCATCGGTGCGCAGGGCGACCAACTCGATCGCTTCGTTGTGCGGTAACCAGATCTCCACGAGCTTGTCGGCATGGGCCAGCCCCGAGAATCGAATGAGCCCACTGCTCTCGACCTGATTGTGCACCGACTCGGTAGCCATGTCGATGATCGTGGTGATCCCACCCGTCGTCGGGGCCCGGTCGGTGAGAACACCATCGACTCGCAGGTCGAACAGCCCGGCGGGCCGTGGTGGCAGACCGAGGAACGTGCGTCTCGTTGCCACGGCATCGATCTCGATGGTGGTGGCAGCGGTGGTGAAGACCAACCGAGCTCCTGACGGCTGAGATTCGGCCATCGTGAGCTGTGGATCGGAGAAGCGCTGGCGAGCATCGAGTGGAAGGCGATGGGTGAGAATGCCGTTGGCGGTTCGTTCCAATTCGGCCGCGCCGCGGAGGATGGCGTCGGAGATGTCGATGGCGATCATGGAAGTGCCGTTCTTTCGGTGCTGGGACGGGCTCGGTCGACAACCTGATCGTATTGAACCTCATCCGGCCGGAGTGCAGGCAGGCGCTATGTCGCATCCGGTCACCGGGTTCGCAACGCTTCGGCTGTGACGGGCGTCGCACTAGGGTGGCACCATGCGCATCGACGAGTATCGGAAGTACGACGGTCTTGGCCTGGCGGGATTGGTTGCCGACGGTGAGGTGACACCGCGCGAATTGCTCGACTGTGCACTGGGGCAGGTCAAGTCGATCGATCCGCGGCTCAATGCGGTGGTGCGGGTGATGTCGGAGCAGGCCGACGACCAGTTGACGCGACCGCTGCAGGGGCCGTTCGCCGGAGTGCCGTTCCTGATCAAGGATCTCTCGCAGGACTACGCAGGCCTGCCCACATCGAGTGGATCGCGTTCGTTGACGGATCTGCCGATGCCGGAACATTCCACTGTGGTGCAGCGCTGGCTCGATGCCGGCCTGGTGATTTTCGGCAAGACCAACACCCCGGAATTCGGGGCGAAGGGAATCACCGAACCTGCTGTGCACGGTGCGACTCGAAACCCGTGGGATCGCAGCAGGACTCCCGGTGGCTCGTCGGGTGGGTCGGCCGCAGCGGTCGCGTCCGGCATCGTTCCCGTGGCCGGGGCGAACGACGGCGGTGGATCCATTCGGATTCCGGCGGCGTGCTGCGGACTGGTCGGGCTCAAG
>NZ_BAOX01000122.1:0-13225 GCF_000813105.1 Rhodococcus sp. BS-15
CGGAAGGCCCCGCTGGCACCTGCTCGCCCAGCCGGAGTGGGACGGCGTGGCGCTGAACAGGAAGCGGGTACGCCGGCTCTGGCGCGACGAAGGGCTCACCTGCAAACCCAAGGCGCGGAAGAAACGCCGCACCGGGCCCGGAGCCGGGGAGCAGAAACGCCTCACAGCCGAATACCCCCATGCACGTGGTCAGCTTCGACTTCCAGTCCGACGTGACTTCCTGCGGCCGGCACATCCGGTTCTTCAACGTCATCGACGAATACACCCGCACCGCGCTGGCGATCATCCCGCGCCGGTCGTTCAAGGCCGCCGACGTGGTCGCGGTGCTGGAGAACATCATCGCCGAAACCGGCACCGCCCCAACCTACGTCCGGTGCGACAACGGGCCCGAATTCACCGCTGAGGCACTGGTCACCTGGTGCAACACCGCCGGGGTCGACACCGCATTCATCGACCCGGGATCACCCTGGCAGAACGGCTTCATCGAATCCTTCAACGCCCAATTCAGAAGGGAACAACTCTCCGGAGAAATCATGGACAGCATGGCCGAAGCGAAGTATTTGGCCGAGGAATGGAAAGCTATCTACAATCATGAACGGCCCCACGGATCCCTGGACGGCATGACGCCGCAGCGCTACTGGGAAACCTGGACGCAAGAAAACCAATTAGCTATCGCATAGACGCTGGACTGCTATCGGGGGCCCAACCAGACTCGTTTGGGAAGCAAGACACCTAGTTGGCCGTCGCTTTGCCGACGGAATAATTACACAGTCTGGTACCTTTCAAAAATTCTACGAACAAAACGAATTATCGACTTGGCTTGAACAGGCACTGGGCAAGAAGCCCGTCGCCGCTGCTCCCGGTATCTTCTACGTTTTCAGGGACGAAGTAGATGAACAACAATTCCTAGCCAACCGAGTGCACACGTACCGCCCACGCGTACAGATAGACCCTCACGTCACATACGAGCAGAACAGCGAGCTGCTTGAACCCTTGCTCAAATTCATGTCTCGACATGGACGCTACCCGAAGACTGGTGAACTTGAAGTTGATCATGAACGGTGTATAAAAGAGCAATTTCAGACGCTTGGCCGCGCAATGAATTTGATATACAAGGTCACGGAGGATACATACTGGGAGCGAGTTCGAACGCAGTGCAAGAGCGAGCTCGTTGTCTATGCCGCCCTCTCGCGATTCGGCCGTAGACCGAAATTTGGCAGCCTGGGAAAAACACTGCAACGCGACATAAAAACTCATTTCAACACATATCGAGAAGTCACCACCCTCGGCGATCGCCTCCTCGCCTCATCGGGCAACCCAACGTTGATACTGATGTCAGCTCGCAGCTCAAAAGTTGGGAAACAAACACCCTCAGCACTTTATGTCCATCGCAACGCTGTTGCGGAGCTACCTCCACTCCTTCAGGTCTACGAGGGGTGCGCGCGGGTCCTGTCTGGGAATATTCCGCGGGCCAATATGATCAAGCTTTCGGTCCTCAAACCACAGATATCTTTCCTGACCTATCCCGATTTTGAAGCCAACGCACATCCGACACTCGCGAGTGCAGTGACTGTCAACTTGCGGGATCTCTCTGTGGATTGGAGGGACTACACCCGATCAACCAATCCCCCACTCCTTCATCGAAAGGAAGAATTCGTGGGTGCCGACGACCCGAGACGCGCGCTCTACGAGAAGTTGACCGCATCCGAGGTGCGAGCGGGACTATATGAACGCCCTGAGCAGATCGGCAGGTTGGACGGATGGCGACAGACCTTGGACCGAAGGTCGAAGATTGTCCGTGGGCATCGCTTGTTCAACAAATAGATCGGCATAACGTCAGGAGCCGGCAGCCTCTAGGGTGAGTATGCCCCCCGAGGGCCTGAAAGTTCATCGTCAGATCGATCATCGGTCGATGGTCGGGCTGTGGTGCAAACGGTTTCCTTCCGCGGGCCACCGACTATCTTTAAGACACGCCTCTATGACGGTTCACTCACCTCACCATTGGCAGCTTCCGTTCCCAGGCCATCGTCAAGATCATCATCGACCTGGTCATCATCCGTCAAAGTCGTATCGGGCGTTTCAACAACTTTGCCTGACTGAACCTTGAACCACGCCTCCAGCTGTTCGTCTGGTACGTCGAACCATTTTGCAATAGCGCTTCTAACTTCCTTGGAAGAATCTACTACTGCTTGCTGCCTACGTTTGTCGTCTTTCAAATCGGGACGAGTTGTCCGCAATGCCTTATCCTTCTCGCCAACGATATACGTTAGATAGGCTTGCCTTGACTCGTCGCGAAGATTCAGTAGAGATTCTTCATTGACGACGCCTTTCAGCGGTGCGAACCCCTCCTTTGAGGCCAGAATTTCCAACCAAAAATACCGGAACTGAACTGCTCGTGGCGAGTCCATATTCGTGATTAAATTCAAAGGACTTTTCGGAGACTTGGCACTACGCTTCGACAGCGCGAGCCGCCGATCGTAAGAGCCTGAGGTTCGGCTCTCCATCCAAGAATTGACACCTGCCTTCATTCCCTCAGCGACACTTACGACGTCGTCGATGCCGCCCGGTGTTGCTCGTTTCACGATGGATGCCAAGGTCAAGGCCAGGCCTAATTGACACGCGTGGGTGTTTACCGCTTGGAAGAGTTGATTCACTTCGTCCACCCTTGACTTGGCACCGATGTACTGATCGGCCCTAAGGGTTTCAAATTCCGATTGCTTGGTGACAATCAGATCCCAAGCCTTCACAACATCTGGCTTTGTAGTTGCCCCGTAAAGCTCCTTTTCGCGTTGCCAGTACGTAGCCGAATCGCGGAGTGTCCAGTACATTCCCACTCCCCCGAACAATGCATCATTCGCGAGCGTTGAAATGGCATCGTCAAGTAGCCATCCATCTTTGAGTTGAGACAATGCCCTCGCGTGTGCCCTGTAAGGCAGAATTCCGCTGAGAAGCACCAGTATCGCTCTTCCCCATGACTCCCGGTACGCCTCCGATAACTTTGGTACCGCGGAGTCAGGAAAGTTCTTATTCGCCAACTCGTCTCGAGAGAAAGGCTGGTCACCGTCGATGGTCGGATCGAACAATCTCTCTACATCTAATTGTTCGCGCATGAACGAGTTTTTCTCTTCTTCAGGCTCGCGCTTTCCTATTACCGAGTCGAGCTTATTGATATATTTTGGTGGACCAAAGACGGTCCGACTTATCATTTGTTTAATGGCATGTATATTTGTTAATGCAGACCATCTCGCCGATGTTGTCGATTTCGTATCCGGATTGTCGTACTCGACGCAGAATAACGGTAAGTATTCCTCGCCAGGCTGATTGCGCAGATCAGTTAGCGTCGTGCGAACAAAGATATTGAGCAGCTCGCTATCCGAGAGCAAAATTAGCCTTGATTCGCTTGGAGTTCGAGCTTCTTTATTGACATCCACGAAAACCTTACGTGCGGCCTTGTGCGGCTCGTGGCCGCTACCGAACTTCTCAGGAAACCACAGAAGAGTGACCGGGACTTCAATGTCATCCAGTACGCCATCACGATTCTTGAGCGCCTCTTTAATTCGCGATTCGTAAAAATAGCGGTATCGCGCGCCCGAGGAGCTTTGCCATGCCGATCGAATAGTTCGATCAATGGCCAACAATGCCATAGCACGGTGCTGCCCGTCGACAACCACAAGACGGCAGAACTCGCTGTTCCACTTGACCTCCCCGAGCGCAATTGGACTCGCTTTGCCTGTGTCGTCGACTAGCCGGCGGATGCGCACCGACTGGCCTGCATCCTGCTGAGCCCAATCCAACCCGCCGTCGTTCACGATTGTCCGCTGGCCCAGCTCGGGGAAATCCGAAGGTCGCTGAGACTGAAATGGAAGCAAGACTGCGACTATTGGTGGAAAAAACGCTGGTCCGTTTTTCTCTGGATTGAGTAGGTAAGGTACGAGATTAACCGCGACGCGGTGATCATCAAGGTCGCGTTGCAGGAGCTGGTTGAAGTCGAGCTCCTCCGAAGGGATCACCTCACGAACCGGCACAAGGTGCTGAGTCAATCTCCGCTCAGAGTCCGCAGCATCAGCTCCCAGCCGGGCTTTGGTCATCAAGTAGTCAACCTGCCCCGCCGGCGTTGAAAATCGTCCGGTGATTCCTTGAACGCTATTTTGAAATGAAGCACCGCTGCCAAATTGACCAAGACTCATTTACTGCCTCCCTAGAACCGGTTGAAAAACTCGCTGTAGGACCCATTCAGCATTTTGTGCTACCACTCTTCGCTGAGCACGTCCATCGTCGTTAGTTCCGAGTCCCAGGAACTCTGTACCCGACGGGAGGACCCAAACGTCCAGTCGTTCCAGGCGGATCCCACACCCGGCCAGTCTCTCCCCCAGCGATTGCCCATTGAATTGCATCACGTCAGCCAGGGCCGGATTCTGCCTCAGCTGAGCGTATGCAGCCTCATACGCTTTCTTGTGTTCGGCTAACCTGCCCCTCAGATTCGTCGCGACGCCGATGTATAGAGGGCTCGCGAAGATCGGGGATGCAGCCAGCAACAGGTCGGCCAAGAGTCGCCGCTGCTCCGGGTTTGCAGATACTTCAGCCAAGCGCAAACCCAATCGGCTGGTCTCGGTTACTTCGTCGAGGTCTGCGGCCGACTCGCGATTGAGTGTTGCTGACCAGTTCAAACCGTACTTTCCGGGGCCTGCCATATGGACCGGTCCTGTGCGGTGCACGTTGACATAATCCATGATGGCTCGGTTAAGTTCAAAGGTCGCCAGGTCTCTGTCGCCCCGCAACCGAGGTTCCCAGTCGCGCTCGGAGAGCGCCACCTTCGCATACCACGCGTAGATGCCAGGCACATCTGGTGCCATGTCGAGCTCTAGCGCCCCGAAACGCTTTGGCTGTGGAGGCTGGCGATTGTGCTTCACAGACATCACGTGATCCTATCCGTCCAGCCCCCAGGGGCGCTGCTTGGCTCTCATGATCGCGATTCTTTAGGTCGGAGACTTTGACTCTTGAAGTTGAGCCTACCCAAAGCGTCGGGGAACTATCTGAGGGTCGCACACGGATTCTTCAAGCTTTGCTTATTCCTCGTTGAGCTGAGGATGACTCGTAATCCTAATCCGAGCGCGGCAGCAGTAAACGCATCCTCAGCGGCAGGTGCAACCTACGGACAGATTCAACTGAACTTCCAACCGGTCAGTGCGGCAACGATGCAGAGGACGAAGACCAGTTCAATTGCCCTCCAACACGCCGCTGCCCCGGTACTTACTCATTCGCCGCGCGCTCGGCGACGGTCGGCTTCGGAGAAACCCTGGGCCAGAGACGCTCCGTGCACCTGGGCACGCTTGCGGTCCTGGTAGCTCGCCACCGAATCGAAGGCAGCCGTGACGCCGACCGTCGTCGATACGTACGTCATCGACTTCTCCCGCGCGAACCCGAGATCAGCACCCACTTCGACAGCGTCGATGTTGGAACCCAAGAAAACGAAGTCCCACTCGTAGTCCCGCTCCTGCTTCGCAATCAGCTCGCGCACAGCAGTATTGGTCCACTCCTTGCTCGCGTTCTCGTGCCCGTCGGTCATCACCAGAACAGTGACCGAGCCAGGGCGGTCGTCCGCGGGTAACGCACTGAGCTCCGCACCCACCTCGGTGACGAGCCGGCCAACCGCGTCGTAGAGAGCAGTCATCCCGCGTGGCTCCAGCACGAGGTTCGGTACCTCCGCGATCGGCTTCGAGCTGTAGACCGACTCGTATCGGTCGTCGAACTGAGCCAGAGTGACAACGGTATTGCCGTCGGACTCACGTTCCTTGGCGATGAACGAATCGAACCCGCCGCGGGTGTCGTCGGCGATGGCATTCATCGAACCCGAACGGTCGAGCACAGCAGCAACGAGAGAGAGCTGTGGATTGGTCAAAAGAACCTCCTGATGGAAAGTGCACCGAATGGACGCGGTGACGATGATGGCCGAACCATACCGAGGGGTACCGACAAGAACTGAGCTACGACGGTCACGCCCGTTCCAGCAGGTAGGCCGTCACCTGGTCCCACGTCTCGAACGGTTCGGTGCCGTACCGCAGCCATTCCCCTCCGAATTCGCCGGCACCATTATTGCGTCGGTCGTCTACGAGAAAATCCCCGCGATTCAGGTTCTTGTGGTGGGACAGGATAAGTCTCTTGTAGGCGACGGATCCTTCGTCGGACCCGAGGTGCTTCTGCACCCACAGCACCTTGTCGTGCCAGGCGCTGGAGTTCTTCCAGGGGGCGGTGGAGAGGATGTAGGTGTCGAACACGGCCGCCAACGTGCGGTAAGCATCGAGCGCGCCGTCGATGGGATCCATCAGCGAAAAGATGTGCGCTACCTCGTCGAGGTCGTTGGGGTATTTCGCTATGTCGGCCGGGTCTGCCCGGTCGATGCCCGACTGGAAGTTTACGAGCGTGTTGTCGAGGTCTACGTACAGAATCTTCTTGGCCATCGGGCACCTTTCGTCGTGCACCGTCGCGGTGCAATGTCAGAGAAGAGTCACGGGAACATCGACACCGCGAGAGAAGCAGAACTTGATCCGTTCCGCATTTCGATCATCGCACACGCGTACGACAAGCTGTTTCGCGACCACTGCCGTCGCCGTGAGCTCCACACTGTGTCAGACCCGTTGGATACAGTCAGTCGTGTCGCACCGAGATCCCGGGGAGAGCGAAACCGATTGCGCACCATGCACGCACCGGTCTTCGCACACGCAGCCCACACTCGCCACAATGCACTCGATCTGCCCCAGACGGGTACCAACATCTGGTGGCGGAATTGCAGACCCTTGCGTCCCACCTCAAGCCCGCCGTATAGCGATTAAGCCCGACACCACAAAAGACTTGGAGACATATATGAAGCAATCCGACCACCCCGCTCCGGAATGGCATTTCGCATCGACCATCGATGGAGATCGGTATGCCGTGATCACCAACCTCGATCATGACTACGCCGGATGGTCGGTGGAAGTCGAGCAAGAAGGAGGCATTCAGATCGGCCAGGTGATGTCGGAAACCCTGTGGCGTGACGACGACACTGATTTCAACCTGCTCGGTCTCGGAGACTCTGTGGACGGTTGGTGCGCACCGGTCGAAGGCGGGGCACTGCTGACCGCGTTCTTCACCCCTGCGGGCACACGTCTCGCGATCGAGCCTTGGGTCTACACGCGAGAATGGTTGACAGAATCGCTTGTCGACCAACCGGTGGCACTCATTATCGACCTCGGACCCAACGACTACATCCCCAGCGAGCACGAGTCCGACGACGTCCTGTGTGCTCAACTTCAGGTGATGGAGGACGACGTATTCCTTGTTCGTCGCTCCCGCACCGAGCTCGGACATCTACTGCTCGCCAACTATTCGACTGCGGCAATCACTCTCGACAAGTGGTACCTGCAGGAACACTTCGACGACTGCACCGACGGCTACCTGTTCACCAAGGATCGTCGCTTGGCCGCGGAAACCTGCGTCACCTGGTTCCGGGACAAGCAGGACCCGAACGAGAAGATCGACATTGGCTGCAACTACCGGTTCGCCGACCAACTGATCCCCGAGGACGGACGCTCTTCTAGCCTGAATACACCGTCTAGACAACAGAGGAGCATGGGTTTCGGTCGCTGAACGTGCTGTCGTGCTGGCATATTCGTCCGTTTGTTCGACAACTTCGACTTCGTGTACACCGTCGAGCAGATTCCGGTGACGGAACATAGATCAAGATTGATACCCGGTACCGTCACAGCACGAGCCGGTCCGACTGAATCCGACGGGCGCAGAACCTCGTGTCATCACGACCGGATATGGTGTCCAACATGGCAGAACCTTCCCAGGACAAGCTCTACGCGACCACGCTGCAGACAATCGGTGCCATCGCGAAGCTACCCGTCGTCCACGTGGACAGAGACTCTTTTCTACGGAAGCAGTTCAAAGATTCCTCGTACCTCGATGTCATCCTCGCCGAGGGGCCACAGGTCGTTTACTCAGTCGAATCACTTCGCAAAAAATGCAACACACTTGTCAAGAACAGTGCAGCGAAGACCTCGGCTGTATCATTTGCCAGCGGCCTGCCCGGCAACCCTGCGATCATGGTTGCCGCAGGTGGAGCGGACGTAGCGCAATATTTCGGCTTCGCCATCAACCTTGCTCAACAGATCGCGTACATGTTCGGGGAAGATGACCTCTTCGACGGCAACGAACTGTCTGAGTCGGCCCAAATTCGCGTGATTGGCTACCTCGGCGCAATGTTCGGAGCGGCTGGGGCATCGGCGCTGGTGGCGAGCACATCGAAAGTCGCCGGCGCGAACATCGGCAAGAAAGTCGCAGCGCAGGCACTGACGAAAACCACCTGGTACCCCCTCGTCAAGAAGGTCGGCGCAATCATCGGGCAGAAGATCACGAAGAAGACCGTAGAGAAGACGATCACCAAGGCCGTACCCGTGGTCGGCGGGATAGTGTCCGGCGGGCTGACGTATGTGACTTTTCGCCCCATGGGACACCGTCTAGCCGACACTCTTGTCAGAAATTTGACTGGCGAATTCGACGACGACCTCGACCTGAATCCCGAGTTCGCGGCACGCGCAAACGCGAACAACGTCGTGATCGAACAGATCGGCGGTCTGTAACCACGTACGTTCTTCGTCGGACATCAGCGCCCTGGCAATCACCGCTCGAACGGCGCCTCCGATATCGTGGAAGGCGTTGTTGCCCAAGGCGTAGCCGCTTGGAGTCGCTGATAGAACACCAGGCACGGATGTGCGCTTTAAAGCCGACGTGTCGCGTGCATTAAGCAGTCGTTCGACGCCACAAGGCACCTATCGTTACCGTCCTTCCGGAAGCGTTGGATACACAAAGCCTTCGTCGCTCTCATGAACGCATCCGATCCCGTGCTCTCTCAACAACTCGATGAGGTCACCGACCGGCGGCTCCGGCAAGAGCACAGAGAGGGCAGGAGGAGTCTTGAAATGCCTTCGATAGTCGAGCAACTGTCCCAATGCCATCCGCACCGCCTCCCGCGAAGCTGATGCCTTCGCCTCGTACAGAACGCCGTTGGTGTTGTCGAACAAGTCGGCGATCAATGTACGCCCCGTGTTCTTCACTGCCAGCTGGAAACTGCTCACGTCCACGCCATCCGCCTTCAGTGTGTCCGCGAAGCGTGGACCATCGCGCTCTCAGCCCGCGTCGCTCGATAGGACGCGAACGACTCGACGTAATACTCCTTGATGCGATTGCCCTCCAACGGGATTCGCCGCGCGACTCGCTCACCACCGGCACTCCCACCTCCACCGAGCCATGGGTTGGCGTTCTTGCGCCGGAGGTTGTCGAGGTGGCCGGACCACAGCTCAGCCAGAACGGACGCTGAGGGTTCTCTAATCAACCGCCCTGAATTCTGCACAGGAAACTTGAACTCGGGTAACGCTTGCTGAACTTCTTCGACGGGTAGACGATCGTCGTCGTCGAGCATCACGTCCCAGCTGACGTCGACGTACACAGCAGTTCCTCCCCCCTCATCCCAATGCTCGCCAGGGTGCGCGCCATCGGCGATGAGTTCACCGCTCGCCACCACGCCGCGGTTCTTCCCGGTCCGCAGCATGTAGACCCGATCTCCGTTCAGTGGATTCCCATATCCGCGACCGAAACTCCAATTGCCCGGGTAGGGAATCCCTTTGGTCGTTTCATCGATCATCTCACGGCGCTCGTCCGGATCGAGACCCTCGTCGCTTCCGTTCCAGAGGACGAAGAAGCTCTTTTTCATTTCCATATATCAACCTTTCGAGCCTGCTCGATCACGTTTCCTCCAACAGCACGGCTACCACGCCACACAAATGCCGCACCTCATCCACTGTCGGTGCAAGTTCATAGGCATGGTGGTGGCAGGCATTGCTCAGCCTGTTCCACGCCATCGACGCGGCGTCCGCGCGTTCCGTGGTGTCCAACGACCTCAAGATCACCAGCCGTGATCGCATGCTCGGTCGCTCGATATCCACGCCCAGCGCCACACATCGCGCGACCACCAACTCCTCCAACGCCTGGCGAGCGATGAACGCGGCCAGACGCGCGGAACCGCCTGCAGCGCCATGACTTCCGTCGAGCAGCAGTTCGGCATTTCTCAGCGCTACTGCCGGTGACGTGGTCGTAGTCATTCGGCGAGAATCCCGTCGACCATCTTCTTTAGGTCGTTCACCAATTCCCAAGTGATCGGCCGATCCGAACCGTTGTGAGTGCCTGCATTCGCGATGTGGAGCGTCGGGAAGCGTTCGGTGCGGAAGCCGAGCCACTGCGATAGGTCGCGTTCGGAATCCTGGTGCACGGCCAGCGCAATCTTGTTGCGCGTCTTGTGCACTGCCGACCACCGCTCTTCGGTCGCCAGCCGAGACTCCCCCGCCCGGTGTTGCTTTGCATAGAACACTTGCTGCGCAGCAGATTCCAGCGCCAACCGGAACAAGCCCGGCGCAACTCGCCGCTTGACGTCCTCGGGCACATTCTCGTCCAACACCAATGCCCGCACATCGTTGAAATACCGGATCGCTTGATTCTGTGTCTCAGAAACACTGATGTTGGAACCTGGTTCGCGCATGACCTCGACGAGCCGCGCATCGACTGCGAGTTGCCTGATCGCAGTGGCCAATCGATCATCGTGCGAGAACACGATGACCTGCCTGGTCTTTGCGAGCGCCGACAGCACCTTGATGAAGCCATCGATCTTCGCCGGATCCATCGCCTGGATAGGGTCGTCCAGCACGATGAATCGAAACGGACTGTTCGGCGTGGTCGCTCTCGGTATGAACAGTGCTAATGCCAACGCATGCAGCTCGCCCTGACTCATCACCGACAGTGCCTCGGACTCCACGCCGTCGACCGAGCCGGTCATCACCACTCGCCTGCTGGTGTTGTGGCCCACCAAGTTGATAGCACCGATGTCGACATTGCTTTCCTGACGCAACTCCGCCCAAATGTCGCGCGCCTGCTCTGCAATCGGAGCAAGCCGCTGATCCCTCAATTGCTTGGCGTGCGAGGCAATCCACTTCTTGGCCGTGTCGACGTTCTTGACGGCCTCATCCGCCTCTCGCGCTGCGGATTCGAGGGTGGCCCACGCGGCCAGACGTCCAGCAATCGGTGCCCAGGTGTCCTCACGCTGAGCCGCCGCTTCATTGGCCTCGGTGCGCAGCGCCTCAGCAGACTCGATGACCGCGGGGATCGTCGTTGCCAAGTGGTCCGCCACACCGGAAGAACTCGACGGTTGCTCTCGCGCCACGGCGACGGACTTTTGATACTCGGACAGTGAAGGCAGGTCGACGCCCTCCACCGCGGTGGCGTCGGTGATTTCGTTCCCCAGTTCGACTGCGGCGCGTTGCGCTCGGTCGAGTCGGCGGCGGCTGTGCTTGTAGGCAGCCAGTTTCTGGCTCTCCTCGGCAAGCTGCGCCCGCGAGTGCTCGGCCCACGCATCGTCGAGCGTCCCCGTCGTGCAGACCGGACACTCGATTTTGCCCGTCTCACTGTGCAATCGCAGTGCCGCATCGAGCAGATCGTTGCGCTGCTCCACCACCGACAGTGCCTCATCAGCCGAATCCGCGGTATCGGCCGCAGCTGCCCTTAGCTCCGCCACCACCTCGTCGACACGCTGCTGAGTCGGGGCGCTCAGCGCTGCGAGCCGCTTCAAACCGATGAGCGCGGGCGATGCCGATGCGTCGGCACCAGTGGCCAGCGCTAGCACCGCGTCGAGATCCGCAACCCGCTTCTTGACCAGGTCTGCAGCAGTTTTCGCACGGTCGTCCGACGCATCCGACAACAAGTTCTTGAGCTGGCGCAGGCTCTCCGCTGCTCGTTGCCGGGCCCCTTGACCTCCTTGAGTACCGCTGCCAGTCGCTTCTCGGCATCGGTGATCTCGTCGAGTCCGAGGAGTTTGGCCAGGGCGTCGTGCAGGGTGGACGGCGTCGCGTCGAACAGGCCGCCGATTTCGTCGTAGGACAGGATCGGGCGATGCAATTCGACGGCAGACTTCCACCCAAGTGCATCGGTACCGATGCTGCGCTTCTGCTTTCCAACCTGAGTCCAGGTGGAGCATCCCTTCAGCGCGGCATCAGAGGTCCAGTCGACACCGACAACCGTCGGTTCGGATCCTTCGATCGTGAGCCCCACCCGCACCTCACACGGATCTCCCTGATGCAGATTGCGCCAGGTATCAGCCCACAGCTTGGCCTTGTTCTCCCAGCGGTAACTCGAACCGGTGATCGCGAATTCGAGCGCCTCGGCAAAGCTCGACTTGCCCGATCCGTTGCGGCCACTGACGATCGTGATCCCAGGCGCAGGGTGTAGATCCAGCGCTGCTTTGGGCCCGATGCCGCGGAATCCCGCGACAGTGATCGAGGTCAGAAAAGCACCGACCGGCTCTTCGACGAGCTTGCTACCCGACGGCTCCGGAACGTGCGGGGTCGAGATGCCGTCGAGAAGCTCCTGCAGTGACGTCGGCCCTTCCAGGGCTGCGAGAACGAAGTACTTGACCTCGTCGGACAGATCATTGTCCGCGTCGATGGCGTCGATCACCACGTCGACGAGTGGCCTGTCGACAGCATTGTCGGCAACGGGCACCGGCACTCCCCTCTTCGTTCTGATGGCTAACCAGACCCCACAGTCCCATACGGTGCCGACAGTGCGCAGGGACATGAACTATCTCCGATCCAGCTTCGGAACTCGCCGGTCGAGGTTGACTTCGGGAAGGCACGAAGGCGGCTATCAGATTCAGGCACACCGAGCCACGGTCAACCAGGACGAT
This sequence comes from Rhodococcus sp. BS-15, assembly GCF_000813105.1. Taxonomy (NCBI): domain Bacteria; kingdom Bacillati; phylum Actinomycetota; class Actinomycetes; order Mycobacteriales; family Nocardiaceae; genus Rhodococcus; species Rhodococcus sp. BS-15. The sequence continues at coordinate 12,773 of NZ_BAOX01000122.1, forward strand.
CGCACCGGTCACGGCGGAGCCATCTCACCAGGCAGCCATGCGGCGGCTTCTGCACCCTCGCATGCCTTCGCCATACGACCTATAGGCGACGCAGCGCGGCTGTCCGCGATGACACCAGGTGTTCTTGTGTCTCATTCGTCCATCATTTTCATTACCTCTATCCAAGAATCAGACCGTGACACGGATACCCTCCGGGCCCCAGATGACAGCGACGGTTCTGTAATGCTGATGAGCGCCCGCTCGATCGCCCCGTATGCAGGAAGCAACGAGGTGATGCGGCTGCCAATGCTTGAGGTGTTCACGATCGCGCCTCTCAAGGCACTCATCGAATTACCCACCGGTAGGGCACCGCCAACGAGACAGAGCCTCACGCTTGCTGAGGCTTCATACCAGGCACCGGCTACCCGAAGGAGGCCCGCTGCCCATGATTACACGGGACGACGACACGAAAAA
>NZ_BAOX01000121.1:0-13295 GCF_000813105.1 Rhodococcus sp. BS-15
TCGCACGATGCGCTTGATGACGACGACGCGGCGCGGGAACCGACCTGCCCCGACGGCCACCGAGGCCCACTGACGCCGACGCGGCTTGTCCAGTGCAGCTCCGATACCGGCGATCGCGACCCAGCCGAGTGCGTGTTCGCCGAAGTGCGACATGCCGCGGGCGACGGTGATCGCGCCGGGGGCACTGCCGACGGTGCTCTGCACCTTCTCGAGGATCCGGACTTCCGTCGGAGCCTCGGTCTGTCCCTTACGCCTGGTAACGAAAGACACGTTCCCACGTTTCCTTACTGGTCAGGTGCGGCACGGCATCGCGGTACCGAGCCTTGAGGGCGGGGAATTCGGCTGCCAACTGCTTGCGCAGCGACAGTGCTTCCTTGAGCAGCGCCGCGGCCTGCTGACGATCCCGCTTGCGGTACACGACGCCCCGGCCGTCGGCGGTGGTGACGGTGACGCCGTCGACCTGAGACAACAGGAACCAGCGCGCGTCGAGAGTCGGGACGTTGAGCTGCGGGCGATCGTGATGCTGGGTGTGCGCAGGCTTTGCGTTGTGCAGCAACCCCTTTGCCAACCGGCTGATCTTGGCGAGCGGGTTGGTCGGCAGCCCGACGGCTCCCACTTCCTCACCGGACGCGAGCGGCAGCTCCGTGGAACTGCCGACGACGATCGCGTCGGGAAATTCCTTGCGCAGTGCGTGCACCGTCGGCAGCGCGGTGGGCAGGATGTCGAGAATATGCTCGGGACCGGCAAGGAAGTCGCGGATCGCCAGGTTCTGAATGGCGACCGTCGAGTACTCGAGGCACAGCAGGTGCTTGATCGTGGCCTTGACGGTGTCGAGGACCAGGCCCTTGCCGTCCCCCGGCATGTGCAGCGAGGCGACGACGAGTCGATTGCGCAGGTGGAAGTACGCCTGCCAGTCGATCGCGTCGTCCTTGTCGCTCCACGCCATGTGCCAGATCGCCGCACCCGGCAGGGTGACCGTCGGGTACCCGGCGTCCCGTGCGCGCAAGCCGTATTCCGTGTCGTCCCATTTGATGAACAGCGGCAGCGGCTGCCCCAGTTCCTCGGCGACGACCCGCGGGATCATGCACATCCACCAGCCGTTGTAGTCGACGTCGATACGTCGGTGCAGCAGCTTGCTGGTGCGCAGCGGGTCCTCGGAGAAATCGTGGTCGTACTCCACGTTCTGTGCGCCGGTCCACATGAAGTTGCTGCGATCGATCACTTCGCCCATGACGTGTAGGTGACTGCGCGCCTGCAGGTTGAGCATCTGACCGCCGACGAGCGTGGGGACCTTGGCGAACCGAGACATGGCCAGCGCGCGCAGGATCGAGTCGGGTTCGATCTCGATGTCGTCGTCCATGAACAGGATGTGCTGGCACTCGGTGTTGTTCAGCGCCTCGTACATGATGCGGCTGTATCCACCGGATCCGCCGAGGTTGGCCTGGTCGTGGATGGCGAGGCGACCGCCGAGCGCCGCTGCCGCCTCGTCGAAACCGGGCTCGTCCTTCGCCTTGCGGGTGCCTGATCCGGCATGATCACGGCCTGGATCACCTCGAGAACCAGCGGGTCCGAGCCGAGGGCGACAAGGGCTTTGACGGCGTCGGTCGGGCGGTTGAACGTGGGGATTCCGACGGCGACGGTGGCGTCACCCGGAGCCTCGATCGGGGCGTACCAACCGCGCTCTCGAGAACCACCTCGGAATCGGAGGTGATGTCGAACCAGATCCAGCCGCCGTCCTCGAACGGGCCGAGGTCGATCAGAAACTCTTGGGCTGCATCGCCGTCCACGGCCTCGCGGCCCTCGACGTGGATGCGTGAGGCATCGGCCTTGGATCGGTAGACATCGATGCGGCAGTGCCCGGACACCTCGACACGGAGCACGACGGACTTCAGGATGCTGTAGCGCCGCCAGTAGCTCGCGGGGAAGGCATTGAAGTAGGTGCAGAACGACACCTCGGATTCGGCACCGACCGTGACCGAGGTCCGCGACAGCGAATGCGCTCGTTTGGCATTGGTGAGCGCCTCTTCGAGGTACAGCGTGCGCACGTCGAGCGGTTCACCCGAACGCGGCAGCAGTACGCGCTGCAGAAGCGATTTTCCGAGAATCGGCGAGATATCGGCCACACCGTCCGCGAGCAGGTGCTTGGCGGTCACTTGTCGCCTGCCAGGGGTGCGCCGGTCTCGAAGTGCGGAACCAGGGTGTTCTCGTACATGTTCAGCGCGCTCGCGATGGCCATGTGCATGTCCAGGTACTGGTAGGTGCCGAGGCGACCACCGAACAACACTCGGTTGGAGGCTGCTTCGGTCTTGGCGCGGTCGCGGTAGGCCTCGAGCTTCTGCCGGTCGTCGGGAGTGTTGATCGGGTAGTACGGCTCGTCGCCGCTCTTGGCGAAGCGGGAGAACTCACGCATGATGACCGTCTTGTCGGTCGGGTACTGGCGCTCGGGGTGGAAGTGCCGGAACTCGTGGATCCGGATGAACGGCACGTCGCCGTCGTTGTAGTTCATCACCGGAGTGCCCTGGAAGTCGCCCGTCGGGAGCACCTCGGTCTCGAAATCGATTGTGCGCCAGCCGAGTTCGCCTTCGGAGTAGTCGAAGTAGCGGTCCAGTGGGCCGGTGTAGACGATGGGGGCGTCGGGGCTCTCGGCCACGAGCTCGGCCTTGACGTCGAACCAGTCCGTGTTCAACCGGACCTCGATCTTCTCGTCGGCGGCCATCTTCTCGAGCCACGCGGTGTAGCCGTCGACCGGCAGTCCCTCGTAGGTGTCGTTGAAGTAGCGGTTGTCGAACGTGTACCGCACCGGCAACCTTGTGATGTTGCCTGCGGGCAGATTCTTCGGATCGGTCTGCCACTGCTTGGCGGTGTAATCCTTGATGAACGCCTCGTACAGGGGGCGTCCGATCAACGAGATCGCCTTCTCCTCGAAGTTCTGCGCGTCCTTCGAGTCGAATTCACTGGACTGCTCGTCGATGAGAGCCCGCGCCTCGGCAGGCGAGAAGTACTTGCCGAAGAACTGCGAGATCAGACCCAGGCCCATCGGGAACTGATACGACTGGCCCTTGTGCAGAGCGAAGACGCGGTGCTGGTAGCCGGTGAAGTCGGTGAACTTGTTGACGTAGTCCCAGACCCGCTTGTTCGAGGTGTGGAACAGATGGGCGCCGTACTTGTGTATCTCGATACCCGTCTCGGGCTCGGCCTCCGAGTACGCATTGCCGCCCAGGTGGTGCCGCCGATCCAGCACGAGGACACGCTTGCCCAACTGGGACGCCGCCCGCTCCGCCACGGTCAGTCCGAAGAACCCGGATCCGACGACGATGAGGTCGTATCGGCCGGTCACGGAGCGTCGGAAGAGGTGGTCTCGGGGCTTACAGCAGTCACGGGCAACCAGGGTATCCGACGATCGTGACCGCTCTGCCCCACCAGGCGCCGATCACCGGGCCCGGTGTCATTCGAAGGAACGTCGGAGCAGGTAGGTGTCCATCACCCAGCCGTGCCGGGACTTGACCTCCTGGCGGGCGCGGCGGATCTCGCCCAGCACGTCGTCGAGCGGGCCCGCAACCAGCTTCTCGTCCGCCGTCCCCAGGTTGGCACCCCAGTGGATGCCCCATCCCTCGCCGGTCAGCGCGCTGCAGGCCAGGTTGCCGTCGAGCATCACCACGAGATTGTCGAGACCGGCGGCGACATCGCCCGCCAGGTTGCGGCCGGTGGTGATGACGATCGGTCCGCCGATGCGGTTGAGGACGAGCCGATGACTCGCCGCCAGCATCGACACACTGGAGATGCCGGGTGTGACATCGAACTCGATGTCACCGCGCAACATGGCAAGCCGCTCGACGACGCGGACAGTGCTGTCGTAGAGCGCGGGGTCTCCCCAGACGAGGAACCCGACGACGGTGCCCTCGGCGAGGCCGTCGAGCACATCGGCGTAGGCGCGGGCGCGGGCGTCGTGCCAATCGAGGACCGCGCTCTCGTACTGCCGGGGCGAACGGTCGCGTGGCGGGTCGGGCACCTCGATCACCCGGTAGCTGCCACCGTGGTGGCGCTCGAGGATCTCCTGCCTGGCTGCTGCGAGATCGCCGACCGACGCACCCTTGTCGGCCACGATGAACACGTCCACGGCCCGCAGCTTCTCGACGGCCTGGACGGTCACCTGGTCCGGGTGGCCACCGCCGATGCCGATCAGATGGATCTTCACGAGCGGTCCCGACACGCGTCGTACAGGTGGGATTCGGTGACGACGCGTCGAGCCAGGGCGGGTCCCACCAGAATCACCGCCGCCTGTCGCAGGTCGGCGGCCTCGACCTGATCTGCGATGTCGGCCAGAGTGCCGCGCAGAATCAGCTCGTCCGGCCTGCTGGCATGGAAGACGACGATGGCCGGGCACTCCGGGCCGTAGAACTCCGTCAGTTCTTCGGTCAGGATCCGCGTGCGAGTGATCGCCAGGTGCAGTGCCAACGTCGCCCGGGTGGCGGCGAAGTTCTTCAGCGCCTCGGTATCGGGCATCGCCGTCGAGCGAGCCTGCGCACGGGTGAGCACCACCGATTGCGTCACCTCGGGAACCGTCAGCTCGACGCCCAGTGCGGCAGCTGCGGCTGCGTAGGCCGGAACGCCCGGGGTGACGTCCCAGGGCACGCCTGCGGCGTCGAGTCGAGCGGACATCTCCGCCAGCGCGGAGTAGAGGGACGGGTCCCCCGAGCACAGGCGAGCGACGTCCTCCCCGCGTTCGTGGGCGGCGACCAATTCTGCGGTGATGGCGTCGAGGTCGAGCTTCGCGGTGTCGACCAGTCGGGTGCCTGGGGAGCAATGTTCGAGGATCGCGTCGTCGATGTAGGTACCGGCGTAGACGCAGACAGGGCTCGATCGCAGAAACTCGACGGCCCGCAGCGTGAGCAGGTCGGCAGCGCCGGGTCCGGCTCCGATGAAGTGCACAGTCACAGCTGATGAGCGTAGAGGACATGTTCGACGCGCCGGGACGCTCGAACTTCCCGCCGATGGCTAACTGTCAAGCTAAGGTTTAGTCTTGTGTCTGATGGGACTCATGTTGCTGATGTGATTCATGTTGTTCAGCAACTGGAGATCCTACGACGCGTACCTACCAACAACCAGGGAGTACCGCCTTGCCGAACCGTCGAACGAAGCCGTCGATCGTTCTCGGTGCTGTCGCACTGCTGGCCGTCGCGACCCCTTTTGCGGTCGCAGGCCTCACCGACAGCACGACAACCGGAGTTCGACCGGCCAACGAGACAACCCCCGTCACTGTGCCGACCAAGATCGTCGAGACTGCGCTGAGCGCTGCACCGGACATCGTGATTCCGCTGCAGGAGCTCACCGGACTGCCGTTGCCCGATCTCCGGCTCTCCGATCTGAAGTACCTACCGCTGCCGGATTCCATCGTGATCCCGCCGATCGAGATCCCCGACATCCCGGGTCTCACCACGCCCGCGCCGGGCAACGCGACCGCACAGGCGCCGATTCCTCGGGTGGATGCAGCTGCACCCGTGAATCCCGAAGCTGCCGATCCGACCGGCCCGCCGCTCGGTGCCGCCGTGAAGGAGATCAAGCAGGACACCCCGTTCAGCATGGTGGCCCTGACGTCCGAGCAGCTGGACGGTGCTTCCGCTCAGGTCCGCCGGCAACTGGAGGACGGCTCCTGGGGCCCGTGGCTGGAAACCGCGCCGGTGGATACCACTGCGAGCGACGCCGTTCCCGCTGCGGAAAAGCAGGGCACCGAGCCGATCTTCGTCGGACTGACCAACGCCGTGCAGGTTCTGTTGACGCCGCTGACCGGTAGTGCCGCACCGATTCCCGAGGTTCCGGTCGTCGAACTGCCTGCCACCGACGCTCCAGCCGAGGCTCCCGCTGCGGCGGAACAGCCACTGGGCTACACCCCGGCATCGTCGAGCAAGCCACTGCGCCAGCAGGATCCGGCCCCACTCGATCCGGCTGCAATGGATCCGGCCGCAGCCGAGCCTGCACCGGCAGATCCGGCAGCGGATCCGGGCCAGGCGAGTTCTGCAGAGCAGTTGGCTGCGGCCGTCAACGACATCAGCGCCGTACTCATTACCCCCGGCACGTCGCCGGTCGACTCGGCATTGAGCGATATCGCCACTCCCGTCGCCGGTGACGCAGGCCCCAAGGTCATCACCCGCGCGCAGTGGGGTGCCGACGAGTCGATCCGTTGCGCCACACCGACGATCGACGACTTCCTGGGCGGTGCCACGGTGCACCACACCGCAGGCAGCAACGACTACTCCAAGTCCGAATCGGCCGAGATCGTCCGCGCCATCTACGCGTACCACGCGCAGACGCTCGGCTGGTGCGACATCGGTTACAACGTCCTCGTCGACAAGTACGGCCAGATCTTCGAGGGTCGTGCGGGCGGCTTGGACAAGCCGGTTCAGGGCGCACACTCGGGCGGGTTCAACGAGAACACGATGGGCATCGCCATGATGGGCGACTACTCCAACGTCGATCCCTCGCAGGAGACCATCGATTCGGTCGGCAAGTTCCTCGGATGGCGACTCGGCAAGGCCGGCCTCGACCCCGAGGGCACCACCACGATGACCTCCGAGGGAACGGATTTCACGTTCGTCGGCCGCGGCCAGAGCGTCGACTTGCCGGTGATCTTCGGTCACCGCGACGTCGGCAACACCGAATGCCCCGGTGACGCCGGATACGCACGACTCGGGAGATCCGCGACATCGCTGCGGCAAACCTCGGCGGCGGCGGAGATGCAACTCCGGTCTCGCCCGACGTGACCGACACTGCTCCCGATACCGCAGTGACCGATTCGACCCCGTCACGTCCGGGCACCGACGTCAGTTCCACTCTGGGCGAAAACATCCCGGCCCTGGTCGCCGAGCTGCAGCGACTGGCGGCGACCAGTCCGGTCGCACAGAAGTGGTTGGCGTCGGGCGGAGAAACCGGCTCGCTCGGCGTTCCGGTGAGCGGTCTGGTGCAGGTGAGCGGCGGCCGTGAGAAGGCGCAGTTCGCCAACGGCGAGATCATCACCAACATGGCCGGCCAGGCCGTGGCCGTCATCGGCAAGATCTTCCAGCAGTACGTGCAGCAGGGTGGCGTCGACGGCATCCTGGGTCTGCCGCTCACCGACGAGTTCCGGGTGCGGAAGGCTTCCGGACCGACTTCGAGAACGGTTCACTGATCTTCAACGAGCTCACCGGAATCGTCACCACGGTGATCAAGACGTACAACGACACCTACAACGCGGAGATGCAGAACCCCGTCGCAGCACCGGTGGAACCGGCTCCTGTACCCGAGCCTGCTCCCGCACCGGAACCCGCACCCGCGGGCTGAGTTCGGACAGTCGACGAGGGCCGAGTCACCGTGGTGACTCGGCCCTCGTCGTGTTCGATACGCCCCAGGGCCGGAGCGTCACCACCAGCGTTCGAGGACGTGCGCCACTCCGTCTTCTGCGTTGGTGACGGTCTGTTCGTTCGCCGCCGCGACGGCAGCGGGGTGCGCGTTGCCCATCGCGACGCCCAGTCCCACCATCGACAGCATCGGCACGTCGTTGGGCATGTCGCCGAAGGCCACGATGTCCTTCACGTCCACCGACAGCGTCTCGGCGACCTTGGCCAGGCCCGACGCCTTGGTGATGCCCGGTGCCGAGAGCTCGATGAGTCCGTTGTCGGTGGAGAACGTCAGGTCGGCTCGACCGGAGATCAGCGGGGACAGGATGTCGGCCATGTGTCCGCTGGTGGAGCCGGACAGCCGGATCAGCAGCTTGACGGCCGGAACGTCGACCACGTCGTCCTCGGTCATCTCGACGTTGTCGGGGTTCAGCCAGGCGTGCTCGTATCCCGGGGAGCTGACGAACTGAGGGGTGGCCGAGTCGTGTGCCGTCCGGCCCACTCGCTCGGCGGCAAGTCCGCAGCCGGGCAACGCGCGGTAGGCGAGGTCGGCCAACCACTGCAGCGTCTCGACGGAGAGGGTCTCGGCGCTGAGCACACGATCGTTGGCGGCGTCGTAGATCACCGCACCGTTGGCGCACACCGACATCGGCGCGTATCCCAGCTGATCGACGACGGGATGGATCCACCGCGGCGGCCGGCCGGTGGACAGGACGAAGGGAACTCCGTCGGCCACGACGGCCGAAACGGCGCGCCGAGTACGTTCGGTAACGCGTTCGTGCTGGTCGAGCAGGGTGCCGTCGACATCGCTGGCAACGAGGCGGGGGGCGAGGCGGGGGGCGAGGCGGGAGGTGTTCGGCGCGTTGGTCATCGTGACGTCATTCTGCCCTAGTGTCGAAGCACCCTGTTTTCGACATGCACGTCTTCGATGTGGAAGGAACGGTAGATGACATCTGTCAACCGTCAGATCCGATTGGCTCAGCGCCCGGTGGGACGTCCCGACGAGTCGACGTGGAACCTCACCGAGGAACCGATTCCCACGCCGGGCGACGGCGAGTTCGTCGTCACCGTCGACTACGTCTCCCTCGACCCCGCGATGCGCGGCTGGCTCAACGACGCGCGCTCGTACGTACCGCCCGTCGGGATCGGCGAGGTGATGCGGGCGCACGCCGTCGGTCGGGTGCTGGAATCCCAGCATCCCGATTACGCTGTCGGAGAGATCGTTTCGGGGTCTTTCGGCGTCACCGAGCACGCACTGTCGGACGGCACAGGCGTGCAGAAGGTCGACGAATCCATCGCACCGGCACCCACGTGGCTCGGAGCGCTCGGGTTCCCTGGGCTGACGGCGTACTTCGGCCTGATGGACGTCGGCAAGCTCACCGAGGGCGACACCGTGGTGATCTCCGGAGCTGCCGGAGCCGTGGGCAGCATCGCGGGTCAGATCGCGAAAGCCAAGGGAGCCACTGTGATCGGCATTGCCGGTGGACCCGAGAAGTGCGCGTGGCTCACCGAAGAACTGGGCTTCGACGCGGCGATCGACTACAAGAACGAGTCGGTGTACAAGGGCCTGAAGGCGGCTGCACCCAAGGGCATCGACGTGTATTTCGACAACGTCGGCGGTGAAATCCTCGACGCGGCCCTCTCCCGGCTGCGCAAGGGAGCACGAGTGGTGTTGTGCGGAGCCATCTCCGGCTACAACGCAACGGATCCACAGCCCGGCCCGGCGCACTACCTGTCGCTGCTCATCAATCGGGCCTCGATGACGGGGTTCATCATCTTCGACTACCTGGACCGCTACCAGGAGGGCATCGACGCACTGTCCGAACTGCTCACCAGCGGCAGAATGACGGCACGCGAGCAGATCGAGATCGGCGGCGTCACCGCCTTCGGATCGACGCTGAACCTGCTGTTCGACGGTGCCAACACCGGCAAGTTGGTGCTCGAGGTCGGCGAACGCACCCACGACTCGGAATTATGACGGCGTCTCGTTCGTTGAACCCCACGTATCGACCGATAATGAGCTAGGAGAGCAAAGATGTCTGCAGCCACCGAAACCGCCATTCTCGCCGGAGGATGCTTCTGGGGAGCCGAAGAGCTCGTTCGCAAGCTCCCGGGAGTGATCTCGACCCGCGTCGGATACACCGGAGGCGAGGTCCCCAACGCGACGTACCGCAACCACGGCAATCACGCCGAGGGCCTCGAGGTCGTCTATGACCCCACCCAGACGACGTACCGCGATCTGCTCGAGTTCTTCTTCCAGATCCACGACCCCACCACCAAGAACCGTCAGGGCAACGACATCGGCGCCAGCTACCGCTCGGCGATCTTCTACCTCAGCGACGAGCAGAAGCGCGTCGCCGAGGACACGATCGCGGACGTCGACGCGTCGGGACTGTGGCCGGGCAAGGTGGTCACCGAGGTGACCGCGGCCGGAGATTTCTGGGAAGCCGAGCCCGAGCACCAGGACTACCTGCAGAAGTACCCCGAGGGCTACACCTGCCACTGGGTGCGTCCGGAGTGGAAGCTGCCGCGTCGGGCCTGAGCGGCTGCGCCGCACTGAGCGAGGAGCCTGCGGTCGTTCCGCAGGCTCCTCTCCGGTCTCGTAGCCTGCTACGAATTGCCGCGCACGTGTCGGCGGAACTTGCGACACTGATCCGGTGACTTCCGACAGAACCCCTCGGTCGATGGCCGACGTCCTTCGTTCGCCGCGTTTCTGGCTTGCGCCGATCCTGGTCGTCTCAGCGCTGATGTCGTTTCTCGCCGCGCTGTATCTGGGCGGCGTGCTCGACCCCAGGGGCAATCTGCACGACCTACCCATCGCGATCGTCAACCAGGACGAGGGCGACACCCTTGCAGGCGAGCAGCGCAACATCGGCAACGACATCGTCGCGGGTCTGCTGCAGAACGTCGATCCGGAGAAGGTCGATTTTCGGGAAGTCGGTCCGGCACAGGCGCAATCATTGCTGTCGACGGCCGAGGCCTACGGTTCCATCGTCATCCCGAGCGATTTCACCAAGAGGATGGGAATTCTCGCCCAGGCGAGCGTGATTCCCGGGGACGTCGAGAAGCCGATCATCACGGTCTACACCAACCCACGTGCCGGCAGTTTCGGGATGTCACTCGTGACCGGAGTGGCGACACCGGCCTTCGAATCGGTCAATCAGACTGTGGGACAGCAGATCACCGAGCAGGTGCGCCAGCAGCTCGGTGAGACTCAGCTCGCCGGTGCAAGCGCTCTCACCCTCGCGCAGCCGATCGATGTGATCGTTGCCCAATACGATCCTCTGCCCGACGGCACCGGCGGTGGCCTGTCCGCCTTCTATTACGCGCTCTTGCTCGTCCTGGCGGGCTTCACCGGTGCGACCATCGTCAGCGCCCTCGTCGACGGTTTACTCGGATTCACGCCCACCGAGATCGGCCCCAAGTACATCCATCGGGGACCGACCCAGATCAACCGCTTCCAGACGCTGCTCGTGAAATGGCTCGTGATGATCGTCCTGGCCATGCTGGTGTCTGCCCTCTATCTGCTGATCAGCCATCTGCTCGGTATGCCGATCACCCATGCCTGGACTCTGTGGATGTACGGCGCGTACGCGATCGCCGCGGTCGGCATCACGGCACTGGCGGTGATGTCCGCATTCGGCACGGCAGGACTGCTGATCAATCTGATCGTGTTCATCATTCTGGCGTTGCCGTCCTCGGGCGGCACCATTCCCCTCGAAGCCAGCCCGCGATTGTTCACCTGGCTGGCGCAGTTCGAGCCAATGCACCAGATCTTCCTCGGCACCCGCTCGATCCTGTACTTCAACGCCTCACTCGACGCAGGGCTGCTGCACTCGGTGGGCATGACGTCTCTCGGACTGCTCATCGGGCTCGTGTTCGGTGTGGTGTTCACCCGCATCTACGACGGCAAAGGCCTCGACCGGAGCTCGATTCGACCGGCGCTCTCAGCTGACGCCAGTACACTCGATCCAATGCTTGCTGTGAATACGGCCGGGAGCGTGGTACCCCGACGTGCCTTCCACGCTTACCTCGACGTCGCGATCGTCGTACTCGTACTCGTGGGTACCAACCTCATCGCGCACTTCACCACGGTGTGGGCCAGTATCGCGACGGTTCCGATCGCCGCGGTTCTGCTGGTCGTCCTGGCGAACCGTCGCGGTCTGGGGTGGGCCGAACTGGGACTGTCTCCTAAGCAGTGGAAGACCGGATCTCTGTACGCACTCGGAGCCGTCGGGGTCGTCCTGACCGTCGTCGCGATCGGTGCGTTGCTGCCACTGACTCGGCCGTTCTTCATGGCCGACCGGTACGCAACCGTCTCCGCCGCCATCGTCGCATCGATGATCGTCATCCCCCTGCAGACCGTCATCCCGGAAGAACTCGCGTTCCGCGGGGTGCTGCACGGCACGCTGGGTCGCATCTACGGAGCTCGGGGTGTGTTCGCCGCCGGATCTCTGCTGTTCGGTCTCTGGCACATCGCGTCCTCGCTGGGACTGACGGCCGGCAACGTGGGGCTGAGCGGATTTCTCGGTGGCGGGCTGTTCGGGCAGATCGTCGGTATCGCGCTGGCCGTGGTGGCCACTGCGGCGGCGGGTGTGGTGTTCACGTGGCTGCGCAGCCGCAGCGGAAGTTTGATCGCGCCCATCGCCCTGCACTGGTCGTTGAACGGACTCGGCGCGCTGGCTGCTGCGCTGGTCTGGCACGCGTCGGTGAGCTGAAAGACATGAAAGACGACCTGCACCAGTACCTGCGGATCGCGCGCGAAAACATGCTGTGGAAGCTCGACGGCCTCACCGAGTACCAGAAACGACGACCGATGACGCCCACGGGGACGAATCTCCTGGGGTTGATCAAGCACCTGGCGATCGTCGAATACGGCTACTTCGGTCTCACCTTCGGCCGCGAGTTCCCCGCCCCATTCGCGGATTTGGTGAAATCAGCCGAGGCGCGACTGAACTCCGATATGTGGGCCGCTGCCGACGAATCCTCCGAGTCCATCGTCGACCTGTACCGCGAGGCCTGGTTGCACGCCGACAAGACCATCGAATCGAACGACCTCGACACTGTCGGACGCGTCCTGCACTGGCCCGTCGAGAGGCAGGAAATAACTCTGCACCGCGTGCTCGTGCACCTCGTCGCCGAAACCAACCGCCATGCTGGGCATGCGGACATCGTGCGCGAACTCATCGACGATTCCGTCGGACTCCGATCGGGCAACGAAAACATGGCCGACGGCGACGCAGCATGGTGGGCTGCATATCGAGATGAGCTGGAAACTGTTGCGCGAGAATATGATTGATAGTTCATCCGAAGACATGACGGACTGAAATACCAGTTCGTTCGAGATACGCACCCCACGGATTCCAGTCGTACCGAGGAATCGACGCGGACATCTTCTGCCGGCGACTCCCGTCTATAGATGGATGGAGCGTGATGCGGCAGAGTCCGACATCTTGAGCGGACCGTACGACGACTCAAGCGTCGGTGATCGACTGCCCGAGGGCGTACGGGTAAGCCGCAAGGGCGGCAGATCGCACGCGCACGACGGCGTGGCGGTCTGATACCACACGCCACCGACAGGTTCTGGATAGCGAATAGTTAAGCGTGGCAATAGTTTTCGATTGCACTATGGTTGCCAGTCGAACGCGCGTTCGATACACTTGCTTCCATGACCACGGAGATCTGGCAACTGAGCGAGAGTGAACTCCTCGCCGAATCTGCCGCGATCTCCCACCAGATCCAGCTGCTCGAAGCCCGACGCATCGCCCTCGTCGCCGAAATCGACACCCGCGTGAGCCGCGAGAAGCTCGGCTTCCCCGGCCCCGCCGGCTGGCTGACCTCCACCACCCTTCTCTCACCGGCCAAGGCCACCAAGATCGTCGCTCTCGCCCGCGGACTGAAGAAATTCCCCGACATCGCCGACGC
>NZ_BAOX01000120.1:0-13350 GCF_000813105.1 Rhodococcus sp. BS-15
CTCTCCTGTGCCTTGACGCGAGTCTTGGCACCCTTGTGCGGTGCCAACACCATCGTCATATTGCGGCCGTCCTGCTTGGCCGAGGTCTCCACGAAGCCGAGCTCCGCGACGTCCGCGCCCAGGCGCTGCAGCAGACGGAAGCCGAGTTCGGGACGCGACTGCTCGCGGCCGCGGAACATGATGGTGACCTTGACCTTCGAGCCGGCTTCGAGGAAGCGAACGACGTTGCGCTTCTTCGTCTCGTAGTCGTGTGCGTCGATCTTGGGACGGAGCTTCTGCTCCTTGATGACGGTCAGCGTCTGGTTCTTGCGCGATTCGCGCGCCTTCTGCGCAGCCTCGTACTTGAACTTCCCGTAGTCCATGATCTTGCAGACCGGCGGACGTGCGTCGGGAGCTACTTCTACAAGGTCGAGGTCGGCTTCGAGAGCCAAGCGGAGTGCATCTTCAACACGCACGATCCCCACCTGTTCACCGCCCGGTCCGACAAGCCGGACCTCGGGAACTCGGATGCGATCGTTGATGCGGGTCTCAGTGCTGATGGGGCCTCCTAGGTAGTGCGGTGTGGTGTGTAACCCGACCGCCTGCCACTGGCACAGCCCGTCGCCGTCGATCCTCGACATTCCCCGCAGCGATGTGAACCGCTGCAACGAAAAAACCCTGCTCTCGGTGTGATCCGATAGCAGGGCCCGATGTCGACCGGTCGATCCGCACGACAACCATCGTCGTACAGTCTCCTCACTGGGAGGAAGCACAGCGGAAATCGGTAAAGATCTCCATCGTGCGACCGGACCGGAAGTAGCTTGTTGAAGGCTACGTGCCGGTGGGAGTCGGGCTCCACTTGCTGCCTCCGTGCGGTGAACTCCATCGAGGAGCGCACGCCGAAGACGGTCGTCGAGTCACAGTACCAGCCGATTCGAGAAACCGACAATCGAGCCCGATCGCCCCGGACAGCGTCGGCACCCGATTCTGCCGGCCGAAGGCGGCGTGGGATTCTCGTAGGCATGACCAGCTCCCCCAATCCCGACGATGCCGCAGGTGCCGACCCCCTGGGTGCCGAGCCCGAAGTCCGTGAACTCGCCGAGGTCCCCGCGGTCGAGGTCATCAGCCGCGCTGCGGTGATGCTGATGAGTTCTGCAGCCGAGAAGTTGGGTCTCTCCGAGCCGGATCCCGCGGAGAGCCCCTACCTGGACCTCGACGAGGCACGACGCGTCATCACCGCATTGGCAGGCCTGGTCACCGCGTCGGTGGAATACCTCGGCCCCCATGCCGGACCCATTCGCGACGGGCTGCAGGCACTGCAGCGCGCATTCCGGGAAGCATCTGCCCACCCGGACGAGCCAGGAAAGGGCCCGGGCGAGAAGTACACCGGTCCGGTGCACTGAGCAGAACACCAGCGAAGTAGACACACACGAAGCCGCATCCGGTGAGTACCGGATGCGGCTTCGTCGTGCGCGGGCTGTTACCCCTGTCTGCTGCGCTTATCGGACAGCGGCGACCTTCCGAGGCCTGCGCTTCTTCGGAGCGGCCTTCACCGGCGGAGCGACGACGGACTCACGAGTGAGCGCCTCCTGAAGGAACTTGCCGGTGTAGCTCTCGGAAACCGCGGCCACGGCCTCCGGATCCCCTTGCGCCACAACCATTCCGCCGCCGGAGCCGCCTTCGGGACCCATGTCGATGACCCAGTCCGAGACCTTGATGACGTCGAGATTGTGCTCGATCACGATCACCGTATTGCCCTTGTCCACGAGACCGTTCACGACGCCGAGCAACTTGCGAATGTCCTCGAAGTGCAAGCCGGTGGTCGGTTCGTCGAGGATGTAGACCGTACGGCCGGTGGACCGCTTCTGCAATTCTGCGGCCAGTTTGACGCGCTGCGCCTCGCCGCCGGACAACGTCGTTGCCGGTTGGCCGAGGCGGACGTACCCGAGACCGACCTCGACGAGCGTCTTGAGGTAACGGTGGATCGAGGTGATGGCCTCGAAGAAGTCGGCGGCCTCCTCGATCGGCATGTCCAGGACCTCGGCGATGGTCTTGCCCTTGTAATGGACCTCGAGTGTCTCGCGGTTGTACCGCGCACCCTCACAGACCTCGCACGGAACGTAGACGTCCGGCAGGAAGTTCATCTCGATCTTGAGGGTGCCGTCTCCCGAGCATGCCTCGCACCGGCCGCCCTTGACGTTGAACGAGAATCGACCGGGCTGATAGCCGCGCACCTTGGCCTCGGTTGTCGCCGCGAACAGGGTGCGGATCTTGTCGAACACCCCGGTGTACGTTGCCGCGTTCGAGCGCGGTGTGCGTCCGATCGGCGACTGGTCCACCCGCACGAGCTTGTCGAGCTGATCGAGTCCGTTGATGCGCGTGTGCCGACCGGGAACCTGACGGGCACCGTTGAGCTTGTTCGCCATCACCGTCGCGAGGATGTCGTTGACGAGCGTGGACTTGCCCGAACCCGACACCCCGGTGACCGAGGTCAGCACGCCGAGCGGGAAGCTGACGTC
Source organism: Rhodococcus sp. BS-15 (assembly GCF_000813105.1). Lineage (NCBI taxonomy): Bacteria > Bacillati > Actinomycetota > Actinomycetes > Mycobacteriales > Nocardiaceae > Rhodococcus > Rhodococcus sp. BS-15. Next base: position 2,499 of record NZ_BAOX01000120.1, read on the forward strand.
GATGCCGCGGAGGTTGTGCTCTCGGGCACCGACCACGGTGACCTGACGCTTCTTGTCCACGACACGACGGGTGTCGGGCAGCGGAATTTCCATCCGCCCGGACAGGTACGCACCGGTCAACGATTCCTCGTTGGTCAGCAGGTCCTCGTACGAACCGCTGTGCACGACGCGTCCACCGTGCTCACCCGCCAATGGACCGATGTCGACGATCCAATCGGAGGTGCGGATGGTGTCCTCGTCGTGCTCGACGACGATCAACGTGTTCCCGAGATCGCGCAGCCGCGTCAACGTGTCGATGAGCCGACGGTTGTCGCGCTGATGCAGTCCGATCGAGGCTCGTCGAGGACGTACAGAACGCCGACGAGTCCCGACCCGATCTGGGTGGCGAGTCGGATGCGCTGGGCCTCGCCGCCGGACAGCGAGCCGGCGGTCCTGGCCAGTGACAGGTATTCCAGACCGACGTCCAACAGGAAGCCGAGCCGAGCCTGCACCTCTTTGAGGACCTGACCTGCGATTGCTTCCTCGCGGCGACCGAGAGTGAGGCTGTTCAGGAAATCTGCGGTGTCGGCGATCGACAACTCGCACACCTCGGCGATCGACTTCGGCCCGAAGTCGCCCGCCGCGATCGTCACCGACAGGATCTCGGGCCGCAGCCTGGCACCGTTGCAGGTGGGACACGGCACGTCGCGCATGTAGCCGTCGTAGCGTTCCTTCATCTGCTCGGACTCGGTCTGCTCCAACCGGCGGTGCAGGAACGGCATCACACCCTCGAACTCGGCGTAGTACGACCGCGTGCGGCCGTAGCGGTTCTTGTACTTCACGTGCACCTGGTGATCGCTGCCCTCGAGGACCGCACGCTTGACCTTGGCGGGCAGCTTGTTCCACGGCGCGTTCAGGTCGAATCCCATGGCGTCGGCGAGCCCGGACAGCAGGCGACCGAAGTACTCCGACGTCTGGCCCATCGACCACGGTGCGATGGCACCGTCCGCGAGGCTGAGATCGCCGTCGGGAACGACCAGCTCCGGGTCGACCTCCTTGCGGACGCCGAGCCCGACGCAATCCGGGCACGCACCGTACGGCGAGTTGAAGGAGAACGACCGAGGTTCGAGATCGTCGATCGACAACGGGTGACCGTTGGGGCAGGCGAGCTTCTCGGAGAACCGGCGCTCACGGTCCGACGCATTCTCGTCACGGTCGACGAAATCGAGCACCACGATGCCGTCGGCCAACCGAAGAGCGGTCTCCACCGAATCGGTCAGCCGCTGCTTCGAACTCGACTTGACGGTCAGGCGGTCGACGACGACCTCGATGTCGTGCTTTTCCTGCTTCTTGAGCACCGGCGGGCTCGTGAGCTGATGTACGACGCCGTCGACCCGAACACGCGAGTAGCCCTGGGTGTTGAGCGAATCGAACAGGTCCACGAACTCGCCCTTGCGGGTACGCACCACCGGCGCGAGAACCTGGAACTTCAGGCCCTCCTCCATGTCCAGCACCTGATCGACGATCTGCTGCGGAGTCTGCTTCGCGATCTGTTCGCTGCACACGGGGCAGTGAGCCGTTCCCGCACGCGCGTACAACAGACGGAGGTAGTCGTAGACCTCGGTGATGGTGCCCACCGTCGATCGCGGGTTGCGGTTGGTCGACTTCTGATCGATGGAGACTGCAGGCGAGAGGCCCTCGATGAAATCGACGTCCGGCTTGTCCATCTGACCGAGGAACTGCCGCGCGTATGCGGACAGCGACTCGACGTAGCGACGCTGCCCTTCGGCGAAGATCGTGTCGAAGGCGAGGGACGACTTGCCCGAGCCGGACAGACCCGTGAACACGATCAGCGCATCCCGCGGCAGGTCGATGTCGACTCCCCGCAGATTGTGCTCCCGTGCACCTCGCACTATCAGGCGATCCGCCACTGTGTTCCCTTCTTTCCGAACGAGCACGTCCAGCCGAGTTGCTGCGGGGCGCAGCACTGCACGACCTTCGAGTCGCGTGATGACGTGTGATGCCGACGCACCGGTCACCGTCGTGTAACCGTGGACCCCACGTCGAAAACCTGTTGTGGTGAGGGACGAACCTCACGCAGTAGCAATGGTAGATCCAGGCACCGACAGACTTTTCCACGTGCGCGACCCCGACGCCCATCGTGCCGTCGACGACGGTAGCGTCCTCGAAATGGACGAGCACCTCATGGTCATCGATGACAATTACACCGGCGTCGTCTCCCAGGGTTCGCAGCCGCAGCGGCGAACGATTCCCGGAGCGACGATCACGAAGATGTCGGTCGGCCCCATGGACAACAACACCTACCTTGTCGTCTGTTCCGCAACAGGTCACTCGCTGCTGATCGACGCCGCCAACGAGGCCGACCGTATCTCGTTGCTCATCGACGAGAATGCGCCGACACTCTCACTCATCGTGACGACTCACCAGCACGCCGACCACTGGCAGGCGCTGGCAGACATCGCCGGCGGTACGGACTCGCCGACCGCAGCCCACGAACTCGATGCCGGCCCCCTACCGGTGGCTCCGGACCGCCTGCTGGCCGATCGGGACACCGTGTCGGTGGGCGAGCTCACGTTCGATGTGGTGCACCTGACCGGACACACCCCCGGTTCCATCGCCCTCGCACTGACCGATTCCGACGGCGCGCGCACCCACCTCTTCACCGGAGATTCACTCTTCCCCGGGGGTCCTGGACGGACAACAAGCCCCGAAGACTTCACGTCGTTGATGGATGACCTGGCAACCAAGGTATTCGATCGGTACGACGATGCCACAGTCGTCTACCCCGGCCACGGCAAGGACACCACACTTGGTGCCGAGCGCCCTCACCTGACCGAATGGCGCGAACGGGGTTGGTAGTCGAGCCGGTGCGTCCACGACGCAACCCGCCTACACCCCGAGAGGCGTCACCCCGCGTACGCAAAGACCACCACCGCAGAAAATGCAATCGACTTTGAGCCGGTTGTCACGTTCCACGACTTTGAGCCGGTTGTCACGTTCGACGACTTCTACCCGTCGATCGAGTTCACATCGACACTCGCGGTTAACTTGAGCCGCGAGGAATTCGACCTTCTCACTTTCGCGATCCCTACCGGGTGCGCCGAACACCTCTAGCGCACGGCCGAACCCGACCGGAAGGGCCCCCGCTACTGGTCTCCCGGTCGATGCGGGGCCTGTTCTGCGTGTACGCCAGGTCGCGGAATTAGGCCCTGAACGGTACCTCTGAATGTTCGATCTCGACGTCGTCGAGTCCTCGCGAGGCGAGCATCAGGCGCAGGCTGTGCTCTCGGAGCTTCGTGTCGCCACCCGGCCCGATCCACACAGTTTCGACGGACGCTTTCGGCAGTTCCAATGCAACGTACGGAACGAACCCTTTCGGTCCCCCATCTCGAAACGAGACCGCGGGGGTTCGGTACGGCTCGGCTATCAGGACACGCCACTCACTCTCGGGTTCGAAAGATCGATCTTTCGCCAGGGCTAAGAGTCTCAGCGAGGTGAGAAAGGTCGTCGTCGAAACCATGTCGCGGCGAACCATCTCCGGATCCTTGAGCCCGTCGAAGCCAATCCTGTCTATGAAAGACTGGCACATAGCGCGGACTGCATCATCGCCGTAGCGCGTGAAATCTGGGCCGTACGCGGAGCCGAAATGATCGAGTGGTCTCGGCCGAAAGACATCCATTTCCGCGGGAATGCTGCTTTCCAACTGTGCAATGGCGAAGATCTTGAGCGGGTCGGTTTCCGTGTTTGTGAATTTGAATCGCAGCTCGGACAGGGACGAACTTGAAAAACCGATTGCGTAGCCTCCTCCGTTCGCCCCGTAGCCCCGCCACTGGCTAAGCGAGTCCGCTTCCGCGCTCAGACTGGTCACGTAGATTCGTCGATCGCTCGCGTTGAACGGGTTGCTAAGAGGCTTGTCTACGGTGCCGACGGCCCGAATCAGTCTGGCGGCAGTACGGAAACCCTCGGCGCGTTCGGTCTTGGCATCGTCGATCTCAACAGGATCCGTCGACTTATCCGCCGCGTGGTTTTGCAGGTCGAGCACATTCGCTCGCGACGTAAGTAGTTCGACCAGCTTGTCGGCCGTGAAGCGCACCTCACGAGTGTCATTCAGATACTGAGCATCCGTTGCCCATATCGAGTTGGAGGCCAAGATGCCTGCCAAGCCAGCGGTATTGGTGTAATGGTAGAGCAGCTTCGGAACCGGTTTGTGCCTATCCTCCATGCCGCGAGCATAGGCAGTCAGTCGGACACCATCGGCCAAGCGGTCACCGCGTCCCCTCCTGCGCTCCTGGCATGGTGAGGTTGGCGGCGTCACCGGTCGCTCACCCCTTCGTACTTGGCCCGTACCGGCGTTGCCAGTCCAGCGATCGTGGACAGCTAATGTAGGTTCCGAGTCGCCGACACGCTGCTACTTTCGGAGAACACGCCGCGGGAGACTAGCAACGGCGTCAAGACGCATGTCATGGTTATCGGTCACGAGTCATCGAAGGGCGAGGGGGATCTTTGTGGCACGGTCTCCGTCCGCATCGGTCAACGGACGCACCCTAGCTTCCGCGCGGCTTCAAGCAGGTCACACGATTGATAGCGTCGCCAAGCGGCTGAATACCACATCCGAACGGGTGATCGAGTGGGAGCAGGAAACGTCCAAGCCCACTCTCGTCCAACTTCGAAACTCGCTCGGTTGTTCGGTACGACTACGGCTTCTTTGTTGTCTCGTCAGGGTCGCGAATTCCCTGGGCAGCCCGAACTTCCCGATTTTCGTCGCGATCATCGCGGCGAGGTCAGTACAGCGGTGATTTCCGAACTGCGGAAGGCCCGCGACCGCAGGGCCCGCCTACTGGATCTGTCCGGCCCCACAGGGCGAATGCCCGATGTTCGGCTATCCCGCGACAGCGTGGAGGCCACTGCTAACGCAGTTCGCGACTTGTCCGGTATCACCGTTGACGACCAGCGACGCTTTCGAGACGTTCGGGCCGCGCTGAATGGATGGATCACTGCCGTCGAGGGGTTCGGCATCATGGTCTCTCAGACAAGCGGAATCCCCGCAACTGAGTTTCTTGGAATGTCCGTGTACTTCGAAACGCAGAGCTTGATCCTGCTGAATGGGTCTGACGAACCACAGCGTCGGATTTTCACGTTGTTTCACGAACTCGGGCATTTGCTGAGCCACACTAGTGGTATATGCGACGTCTACACTCAGTCTGGAACCGAGTCCGTATGCAACTCATTTGCGGCGGCATTTTTGTTGCCGCGCGAAGCGTTGCTTACCGCCCTGGGTAATAGCGAACCTGCTCAGGCGTTAGACCGACTTTCTACCCGCTTTCGTGTGAGCCAATCGGCAGTGGCTGTTCAGCTCCACGCGTGTGAAATGATGAGTTCTAATCAGCTCGGACGGCAGCTCGCGATTGCCAGAGCTAAATCTGAGGAGAAAAAGGAAACACAAAAGTCGAGCCCAGGGTTCGCCCCTGCGCACATTCTGAAGCTGAGAAACCTCGGTGAGACGTATGTTTCTGTCGTGCTTGAGGCAATGCACAGCGGAAGCATCTCTCCGGTGGACGCGAGTTATTTTCTTGAGGCGAAGCTCCCCACAGTCGACAAGATGGAACTCGAAATCGAGCGGCGTGCGGTGGGCCGGTGACAGATCTTTTTGTGATCGACACAAACGTGCTGGTCCTTATGAAGCGCTACACCCCGCGGGATCTACACCCTTCCATCTGGGAGGCCATGGAAAACCTGGTTCGTGCCGGACGAATCTTGATGCCAAGAGACGTACTAGAAGAGCTCGACCGGGTGGAGGATGAGCTCGCTCCGTGGGCGAAGCGATTAGATGGGTTCGTAGACGAACCCACAGAGGCCGACATAGAGATCGTCACCGAAATATCAGACACGTACCCCTTATGGGTTGACGGCCAGCAAAACGCGGCCGATCCTTGGGTCATCGCGCACGCGTACCGCCTTGGTGCAATTGTTGTCACCGACGAGCGGGCAAAGGGGCCCGGTGCCGCGCAGAAGAATCTCAAAATACCCAATGTCGCCGCACCTTATGGGGTCAGGTGTATCACTCTGAACGAGCTCGGTCGGCAAGAGGGCTGGCAGTTCTGATCCTTGCGCGTACCCTTTCAAACCACGTCGTACCAAGATCCCGGGTGAATCGCTGCTGCAATATCAGAACAACGCGTCAGGTGTTTCCGACTCCTTTTTCTCGGCCTTGATGTACGGGAGGACTGTTGGTGGCATCTGAGGTCTCTGGCCGGCCATGAGTTGTCCAACTGTGAAAGTTTGTAGCCGCGGGAACGTCTGGTTGTTCGCGGGGTGTGTATAGATGCCGCCGTGGTCAACAGCGTCGATCACACCCTTGGTTGGCGTCGTGAGAGTGAGCAGAATGCCCATCGCTGCCTTCTGCGTATCGACTGTTCCGCTGAGATCCCGGACCATGGCCGGATTAAGGTTCTTCCCACCTTTGACTGATACCAAGACCTTCGCGAACTGTCCTTTACCTCCCAGCGGGAACCTGGCAATTCCGTCAACCCCCTTGTCTCCCACCTGTTTCTGATTTGGTTCTGCGTTGACGAGAGAGACTGCCCATCGTTCAAAGTCAAACGGGGATTGCGAAAAAAGGGCTCGGGCTGCAGCCAAATCCGACGGGATGCCGTTCATTTGGAACGTTTCCAGTATCTCGTCCCCGTAGGTATGCTGTAGCCGCTTTTTGATGAGATCAATCGAGATGTAAGTGATGTCAATCCCTACCCACTGCCGTCCTAGACGTTGAGCGGCATCAACTGTAGTGCCGCACCCGCAGAATGGATCGAGAATTATATCGCCCGGTTTGGTCCCGAGCTTTACGATCCTGTCGAGCAACGCCAATGGCTTTTGAGTTGGGTATCCTAATTTCTCGGCGGCGCGTGAGTTGATCGGTGGTATGTCGGTCCATACGTCCCCGATAGGTTTACCCCGTTGTTCGTCGAGGTAGCGTTTTTCCCGAGGGACTCGACCGGGAGCCGTCTGTACGACTTTCCCGGCCTCGTACGCGGCCTGCATTCGATCCTTGGTCCACCTCCAAACCCGCGTCACTCCCAGAAATTCATAAGTCAAGTTTGGCCTGTCCGCTGCAGGGTTGATCAGGGAAGTTAGTTGGTATCGGCGGCCGTCTGCGTCTTTAGCGGCGTACTTAGCCAGCGTTTTGTCGTCGAGTTCGTTCTCGCGGTACGCGATGAACATCGCATCCTCGTCAAAGACGCACGCATCCGACTTTCCGTAGACCAGAATGACGTCGTGGTTGTTCGACAGTCGAACGGTGCTGAGACCCTTCGCTGAGGTTCGGAGCCAACTGATCTCATTGCGAAAATTCCGTGCCCCGAAAATGGCGTCGAGAAGGATCTTGAGGTAATGACTCATGGTCGGGTCGCAGTGCAGGTGGAGCGACGCTGTTGGACGCATCACGCGATGGAGCTGTTGTAGCCGCGGTGCCATGTTGACCAGGTAGGCGAGGGCATCATTCTCGCCTAGCAGCACCCTGAAAGCGGCGAGCGCATTGGCCATCCGGAGAGGCGCATCTGTTACGAATTCGTTGTACTGGAGCTCGGTCTCATGCGTCCAGCGCCAGGTGTCCTCGAACGCCTCGATCTGCGCGGTGTTTTCATTCTCGATCTTGTCGTTCCGACTGAAGATCACCGAGTAGTTGCGGTTCGAGTTGAATGGCGGGTCCAAGTAGACAAGATCAACTGACTCGTCCCGAACGTAGCGCTTCAGGACATCCAAATTGTCGCCGTAGTACAGCTGGTTCTTCTCCACCGGTCCGAGACTAGCCGGACTGTCGAACTGTCCAATTTTCGGCGCGGCGCGGCGCGGACGTGGTTCTAGGACGCAAGCGCCGGGACGTCGCTGGCGTCTGACTCACATATGTTCAGCTTTCTGAGTATGCGAACCTTCGGACGCACCAAACCCGAACACTTCGGTAGTCCCCGAGTTCCGCTTTCGATACCTCGATCCAATTGCCACGATGGCCGGTCGCCGTCGCCTAATTGCGAGGTAGACGTCGTGGTCACGTTCGGCGAGTTCGGGGTCCGCGAGCTCGAAACTGCCTGCGGTGGAGTCGCACGGATCCATGTCCGGATCGTCGAGCTCGGGACGGCCGACAGCGAGTACCTCAACGCCGAACAGTCGCAACACGATCACGACGCGGCACCCATCAGAGCGCGGATCGACCGCAGAGCGTCGTCGGCCTGCTCGCGGCGGATCTGCCGAGCTCGGCGATCCTCGGTGTCCTGTTGCTCTCGTGCTTTCCGAGCAATCATCCGGCGCTCGGCGTCTTCGGCGGCGCGCTGCCATTCGGCCCGCGTCTGGGGAGTCGAGTCGCGGTCCGCGAACTGCCAACCGGACCGGAAGTCAACGGCGGTAGTAAATTTTGGCATCCGAGCTCGTAAGACTCCCTCGAGCTGTCGCTTGTAGTTCTCCGGTTCGAGTAGCTCGGCCGGGGCTAATTGATCGGGAAATTGCGCGGTCCAGCACGCCACTCGAACACATACGACGCACTCCCAGCCTGTGGGTGTGAGCCCCGATCGTGACGCGGTCGCCCCTGTATGCCGGACGTACACGGTCCGCGGTTCGAGGTGATGCCCGTTGTGGCACCGGGCCGGCACTCGCAGCGTCTTCACTGGCCGTTCTCCCATCGAGCGAGTGTCGTCGAATCCCATCCGCTGACGGGCCGTCCGGCTGGTGTCGTCAGGTCGCGATCGGCGAGCCACTGGCAATAGGCGTCCCGCTGCATCTCGCCCGCAGCCATCTCGCGCGCTCGCTTCTCGTCGATCTCACTGGCCACCGCCTCACCGATGTGCCTCGTCTTCACCTTGCCGAGCCACCGACGCCAGTTGCTCGGACGGAGCTCGAGCGGGACGTCGTCGAACGTGAGGGCAGCGGAACGACTCGCGTCCGCCAGGTCGGAGGCGAGCATCGGTCGAGCCATCACGCACCCCGTCCCGCTCGGGGGCGCGCCACACGTCCCTTGCCGCGACGAGCTCCGCGCTCGTTGTCCCGTCCCTGGTTCTGAGATCCGTCTCCGGTGTAGACCCCGCGAATGCCGGTCTGCCCACCGCTCGCAGCTCCAGACGTCGAGCGGGCGGCGAGGATCCGCGCGTCCATGACCGATGCCAAGCGAGCTCGGGTCATACGAAGCTGCCGAACCGCGGCCACCGCGGGGTGCATCTTGATCGTTCCGCTCTTCGTCGTGATCGTGCGGCCGTCGGCGGCGAGAGCCGCGTCGAGCGCCGCGATGTCGTCGGTCGTGGCCTGTAGATCCGCGGCGGTCGCGAGGTCGTCGGCCTCGAGGACGATGCCGACGCTCTTCGCTTTGGCGCGGTAGAAGTCGACGACCGACTCGGTGCCGGCCGTTAGGTCATCGGTAGTCATGTAGTCATGTCCTTTCGAGGTAGCGACCGACACCGCGGTTCGGGGGCGCGGTCCGACGAACGAGGGGGTGGTCGGTGCTCGGTCGCGGCACCGCGTGCGAGAGCGCCGATAGCCTTTTCGACCCGCTCGACGTCGACCGTGCCGTCCGGCCGGACGAACTTCGTGTGATCGAGCGCGGCGAGCAGGTCGGCGACGTTCTGCGGTCTGAGACCGACCGTGTCGAGTTGGCGAGCGATCGCAGCGTCGACGATCTGCGCCCTGAGTCCGTCGAGCACCTCGGACGATTCGAGGCCGCTGTGCTCGAGCTCGGCGATCCGGTGATCCCGCTCGGCGACCAACCACCCCGCGAGCTCTGCGTCGGTGAACACGAGCGATCAGTCCGCTGGGCCGGACAGGAACGAGTGCAGACCCGCGACTTGAAGCCAGAAATCGTAATCGACCTCCGCGGTGTAGGGCGCGTGCTCGTAGACCTTCGCGAGAGCGATCCTCGCCATCTCGGCGTGCTGCTCCTTCGTGGCCGTCGCTACGGGGAACTTGGGGGTGATCGTGGGCATCTGAGGCCCCTCTCTGCTGGTGAACGATCGAGCACCAATGGTCGTACGCCGTACGGTGATCTGTCCAATGTTCCTGCCCACGTCTGCGAAACCCGTTGAGCGGCTGTGAAATACACCAGATATCGAACGCATTGTCGACCCGAACCATGCTGGACGTCGAGCTGGGGCCGGCATTCGAACGCGGGTTCAGCCCGAAAAGCCTGTTCAGGGCGTCTGAGGGCGTCAAAATGCGGTTCTTTTCGCACCGCAGCCGACAAAATGTGCAGTACCTGGCTGCCGGGCTGGTGGACACCCGGGAGGGACCTCCCACCCCTGGGGGTCTGCGTTCGTCGTTGTACGTCGTGCCGGCCGCGAGCTCGACGCTGCGCCATCGCGAGGACGTCGACCGACCCGCGTGCGCTCTCGTGCTCGACGACGCTCAGAGCGTCACTCAGAGCGTCACTCAGAGCCTCGAGCCTCACGCGCACAACGAAGCCCGATACCTACGCGGTGTCGGGCTAGGTCGTCTCTCGATCAACTGATGGTCGCCAGTCCTTCGCTGATGTCGTCACCCGCGAGTAGGTAGACGATCACGCCGTCCTCGTCGAGCGTTGGTGTGATGGTCCACTGTTCGTCGCGACAGAACGCGATCAGATCGGAGAATGCGTCGGTGACCGTGGGGAAGTCCTCGACGACGACGCTCTCGCGCCGCGTGCTGGCATCGGTGGTGGAGACGAAGAGTTGGACTGTGGCCGTGGCGTTCTCGGTGGTGGTCATGCCAGTAGCCTAATCCCCATAAGGTATCTAGTCAACCCAATACCCAAAAGGGGTAAGGTCCGTGTCGACGCCTGCCGATACGAGGGAGACCATGACCATTCACTACCTGTCCCGTGGGGAGATCGCCGACAAGCTCG
>NZ_BAOX01000119.1:0-13425 GCF_000813105.1 Rhodococcus sp. BS-15
CCCCCCTTCGCTCATGATCCTACTATCTGAGTTCGATAGTCCGCGTAGATTCGATCTATTTCCGAGGGTATCGAGACAAATGTTCCCCGCTCATCCCGAAAAGGGCGTGCAGGATCGCCGGAGAAAGATAGCCAATTAAAACTTGTGACAACTACGAATTGCGAGTCGACAAGCAGCACCTTCGCGTGGGTATTACCTAAACGCGAGAAACCAAAGTTTGGGAAGGCTTTTGCGAGTCCAGCAAGAGCTTTCTCCGCCGCCTTGTCCCCAGCTGTCATGCGCTTTCCATCATCTATTCCGTAACCGATAATGACCTCCACACCCGACGTAAGCAATGCTCGCAGTCGATCGACGAACTCTTCGGTTACGACAGTCGACCTGATCCATGGAGAAACTATCAACAACCTAGTCTCCGCACACTCAATCCCCTCACGCAGGAATGACGCATGCTCGTGCACCTCCAGAATCCTCACCGGCATCGACGCTAGCGCCGCTTCGGCCTGATCTAGCTCCAGACGCACATTCTCGGCTCGTTCCGCATCCAATTCTGACGACGTTGCCTTCGAAAGGGAATCAAGTTGCTGCTGAAGACTCTCAGTGGCACGCTTTAACGCTGATACACTTTCGTCTGGCGCAATTTGGTTAGAAACATCCTTCCCAAGCAACTTCTGGACGTACTCTCGGTCACTTGTCAACCCGTCAAAAATTCCAACACGATTCTTTCCATTTGCGCTTGCGAACGCGTTTGTATATTCGGCCACCAAACGACCATCTACCGCAATCTGAACAGAAAGTTCGGATACCGAGTCCGTTGACTCGAACACTAAAGCAAGCGCCTTCTTGAAAAATCTACTTCGTTTTCCGTCGATTTCCAGAACGGTAATCAAGTCGAAATTTGACACCGCGCTTACCCGTTTTAAGATTGGTCTCACCTCTGCAGTGTCGTCCGGTCCTATCTCGGGAGGATCAATCGGCGCAGGCCGGACCTCTACGATTTCGTTGTCCCGAAGATCACGCGGACGCCAGCGATCGGTTCTATCGACTAGGTCAAACCGACGCAGCAGACCGTCGTAAGCAAGGTGAAGCGTGGGCTCGGTTCGTCGTACCTCGGATTGCTCGCTCAGCACCCGCTGTCCGCGCTCTGTAATCCGATACCTTACTTCCTTACTGTCGCCGAAGGTCGGTGTTATCGAGCCAGTTCTAAGAGCATCCACCATTACAGGATCAATCACCCGCGCCGGAAGGCCTAGGAAGTTTGATATATCAACAGCCCTCGACACGTCGGCCTCAATACATCTCAGAATAAATTCCGTCGTTGTCGGCAGTTCAGATCGTTGCAGCATACGACACTTTATCGGTAACTCCCAGAACGGCAGACCGATCTCACGGTAAGACAGAAGCCGTAACCCTGGTTGCCTGCCCAAGCGACGCACAATCTGGTCAATCGACGGATCCGTCATATCGAGCTCGCATCCTCGACTGCACTGTCAGAATCCGACGCTATATGTTCGAGAACTTTTCCAAGGGCGCTCTGCGTGCCTGACGACGCCTTTATATGTTCAGCATCACCCACTATCACCAGTGCATCGCGCGCACGGGATAATGCCACGTTTACACGATTTTCTACAGAAAGAAACCCCATGGCATGTTTTTTGTTGGACCTAGTAACACTGAAAATGGCCACGTCTGCCTCCTGCCCTTGATAAGCGTCAATGTTCGCCACCTGAACAGTAAGCCGCGACAATGCTGTGAGTTCAGCTGAAATTGATTCCGTCAGAATTCGTCGTTGCGGTTCATAGCCAGTCAGGACTGCCACTGAGACATTGATTTTTTGCCGCTCAGCGACCCATTGCATACGTTGCAAGATCGAGACCACGACCCTCACTTCGTCCCGGTTCAAATAACTATTTCCGTCCGCAGCTTCAAATCTACCCGGACGATTAGACGTATCGAACCACGTGACTGGATGACTCACTCCGAGGCCCACAATCTTCGATGCCTCTCGGGGTTCACTGGTTAAGCTACCCGCATAGAAACACTTGCTAATGAGTCTTCCAATAGTCGGATGCATGCGATGCTGGTGTGTCAATGCCACCTTTGAGGCAAGTGGCAACCGCTCCAGTAGGACGTTAAACAACGTCTCCCGAACAGCGTCCCGACTCAGATTGTGCTGGTCCAATATCGAGGGATCATTAAGCGCGTCTTCGACGAATGGCGGAAGCTGCCTGTCGTCGCCGACTAGAATCCACCGCTTACTCGCTGCGAGTGGAACAAGTGACTCCGTAGCGGTAGCTTTCGATGCCTCGTCGATGATACACATGTCAAAGTCGATGTTTTCGGCCCCCTGGACTCCCGCTAATCCCACGCAGGTTGCAGCTACAACGTTAGACCCTGCAACCACAATCCCTACAAATTCATAGCCGGTTCCAAATCGAGCTCTCCAATCCTCCTGTATTACGCGGAGGCGATCTAATCTGGGATCGTGAATTGGTGCCCGAACAGCGGCAATTTTTAATAGGTCCTCACTTTTTATATCTGAGGAAAGCTCAAGCATAGCGATCAAAGAACGCCGTAGGTTCTGTTTAGCAGTCTGAAGCGCTTCCAGTTCTCTCCGCAGTCCACTAAGGCGTTGCTCGATCAACACCAGTTCCGTGCTTAGGCTTGGCGTTGCTCGAAGATCGCGGCTACTTCAGACCCTGCTCTTACAAATTGATCAACGGCATCGTTCAGCGCCGGCAGCTCTTGGATGTGTGAAGCAGACTCTAGCTTGAGCGCCGCCTCGATGAGTGCAGGAGCAAGGGCAGAAAGTTGATCCATCTGCTCAAGAATTGAATTTCGTTCTATGTTTTGGCTTTCGACCGATGTCGCATGTTGCTTTTCTCGTGAAATTTTGCCCGTCAACTCTGCGGCCAAATCACGAATCTTTTGACCATTCGTGTTGATGCCTAGAGACTCAGCCAATTGCTGGAGATAGCTCCGTCCCGCTGCTTCTACCCGGGTCCTCCAAATTTCCACCGCAGCATCGACCGTATAGGGTTCCACCTCCGCCATGACCCGCTCACTCTTTCCCAAGCGGAGAAGGGTTGCTTCAGGGCAAATCGCAGCAATACGCTCCAGTGCATTGTCTAAAGCAATGTGCGTCTGCGATGCGAGCAGGATTCGGCTGTCGGCCTTGGCGATTAAAGTCTGAGCAACAACTTCCGCGATGAACGTAGTCTTTCCTGTTCCAGGTGGCCCCTGAACAAGCAAGAAGTCGTTGTTGCCGAGCGCATTCTCGACAGCTCGAAGTTTCGCCGAATCGAGTCCGTCCTGCACTGGCACAATATGGGTCTGCGCCACAGGTGGCGCACTTATCTCTGGCTCCAGCAGAAGCTCTCGCAAATCAGATCTCGCCGACTTCTGGTCCGAGATTCTATCTAATGCAGACTTTTCACGCCGTAGTTTCGACTTGTTTCCTTCTGTATCCAGTTCGATGATACCTTTTGCAGGAAGGTCCGAAAATTTTCCCTTTGTCAAATAGAGAACCAATTCTGAATTTTCGATTCCCTCAACCTCTCCAAAAAAGACTCGTCTGCGTCCGGAACTGACTAGCCTGGCTTCGCCTACCTTAATATCATTTATTTCCGGGCACTTGAAATATACGCGATTGCCGCTCACCCGGAACGAGATATACCTAATCTTGGAACCGCGTCGATCTTCTACAGAAAATTTTGCGGCCAAGACATCGCGCCAAGTGCGGAACTCGTCTACCGAGGGACGCCTGCGCGCTCGATCACGGTCATATTCCTGTGTGTCCTCTAGAAGGACGCTCAAATCAGACTCCACTGCGGCAGGATCTGTGGGAGTGGTGCCTCGGAACTTGACAGACGGCCGGTACCATCCGTCACGCTTCTCCTCCGTTATAGATCTGACAACGCGGTGGACACGCAGCATCGATGGAGCAATCCGGTCGACCTGGACTCGCACCATTAATGTCTCCCCGCATATCATCAAGTCTGGTGTCAGCTCAGCACCGTTCTTGACAGATGGGTTATCAAAAGCCATAGCACCGACGTTCTGAAGGTCGTCCAGAAGAAACCTGCGCGCATCGTTTGGCTCGATGCCGACGGTTTCTGATACATCAGCCAAAATCTTGGGACTCACAACGAGATGTACAGATTTCGTAGATCTACCCACGACGTTGCGCGCATCTTGAATTGCCTCTAAAGAAGCCAAAAAGGTGGTTGCGCTTTCGGGCCTGCTTTCCGGTTCTACGTTGAGGCAGTCGTGCAATCTTTCTCGAACAGGTTCCGGGATGTTTAGCTCTTGCAAAGCCAAAAGGAACTCGGCCGTCGAATTCGGAGACGAAGCCGACAAAGACTCGATCGCTAGGACTGCAAAAGAAAATACATCGTATGCAAAAGTGGGCGATGATGTCATTCTCTCGGGAGGCGCATACGGCTCGGTGCCGAACGGTGCCATCGTTAACCCAAGATTAAGCGTTTGCACAAGTCGCGCCGTTCCGAAATCAGCAACTTTTATTCGGCCCTCGCTGTCAATTAAGACGTTACCTGGTTTGATATCGCGGTGGACGAACCCACCCGAATGTAGCACTGCGAGTCCTCGAAGGATTCCCCTCGCGATTGGCCAGAAATCGTCCCATCCGGTTAGTTCAAGAGTCGGCAAATACTTCGCGAGATCAGATGGCATCCATTCGAAGACTAGATACGGTGCGCCTTCGTCATCGCGACCGAAATCTAAGAGTTTGGCAAGATTTTCGTCCTCGCGAATCTGCTGGTAGGCGGTGAGTTCGGCAGTCCAGGCGGCCGTGAGGATTCTGTCATCATGCAGATGACCGCCCCGAAATATTTTAACCGCAACTATGTCATTGTCTCGGTCCATGTCTGAACCTCGATACAAGAGGGCATGGCCACCGCTAGCGACAGGCTTCTCACCGAGCGCGTACCTGCCGTCCAGCAACGTCGCCATTGCAACAGCCTCTCATAGTCGGGTTACACGCTAGAATGCGTCGTGGTCATGCTAGCTAACATGCTCAAGGAAAGGTTCATTTCAGCCCGCGTTTCAGAGTGCCGTCGCGTTTCCAGTTCGGACCGCGATGGTTCAAAGGCTCGTGCAGATTGGGGATCACGACGGCTGGTCCTTGATCTCGCGACGGCTATCTGCCGCTGGTTAACGCCACCGTTGTTTAGAACCGCCGATACTGTCGGAGCCGACGAGGTCCATGCATACGGTGTCGGCTCCCCGACCGTGGGAATCGTCGTAGCGAGCTGGTCGAGTGCGTCGACGACTCCGCTCGGACGTAGAACGAGACAAGTCCGCAGTCCCCCCGACAGAAGACCTATCGGCACACCCCGTTGGAGAGATCACGGTGGACTGCGATTCGCTGAAGCTCATCGAACTCGACCAGAACCTGACCTTGTAGACCGCGGCTGTCGGCACCCCTTATGCCGACGAATTGGCGCTGCTGGCAATAATCGCACATCAGGAAACTGATCACCACGACAAACCATCCGGGACCCGCACCGAGTGACCGTGCCCGAGTGACGGCAGCGTCGAACTGTCGGTACCCGATGCTTCGATGGCGGTATGTCACGACTCGACGAGGGGTTCCCGCCTCCCACGGCCTGTGTGCAGTGGTGTCAGCACCGCAGCTACGACCTGCATGTCCTCGACGACGGTGTGGAGGTGGACCTGGATTGGTGGAACGGCCACCTCGACCGAGCCGGTCATGATCTACGACTGCGCGGCCGCAACCTCGACGGCGAAATCGTCGAATACGGCGGTGCCACCGTGCAGCGCAACGATCTACAGATCGGCACCGATCTGGCTGCAGGTGAACATGATTCGCTCGCCCTGTTGTTTCTCTGCGCAGCGTGGCAGGGCAGTCATCGGCACCGCAGAGCAATGAGACGATTCCCGGACGTCATGAACCCGCACCTCAGCCGTCCCGACGAGAACCCCGTCGCCAAGACTCTGGCTGTGCTCGACAGCTGCGTCCGCAACCGCGTAGTGCCCGAGCATCCGAACTCGAACTGGTCCGGCTGGCCCGACGCACCGGGCGTCGGGATGTCCTTGATGGCCACGTTCCTGTGGGCGGTGAAGGCGTCGGTCTACGGCGGCCCAGCACAGCTGATCGACCAATACGGAGTCTCGACCCTCATCCACGAAGGGTGGCTCGAAGACCCGTCCGTCACCGGATTCACTCGTCGTCGCTACGACCGCTACGTCGAACTCGTCACCGCATGGGCCACCGACATCGGCACCAGCCCCGAACTCGTCGAAATGTGGCTCGTACAGCGCTGGAGCGCCCGACTCAACGAAGCACGACACGGCCGCTACACCACACCCACGTTGTTCTGAAACCACCACAACGGAAGTCTCAGCAGGCCCAGTAATTCCGATGAGCAGACCCCTCAAGGATTCGGCACGCACGAGCCCCGGGACGAGTAGCCTGCCAAAAAGCCTCGGCAGAAATGGGAACGATGAGATGGAACCGCCTCCAGGATCGGGTTCGCTAAACCCAGAAACCGGTCGATATGAACGTGAAGACTGCTACTGGGACGGCAAGACTTGGCGATTGATAGCTGACGAGAAAAAGAAGTCGACGCCATTTAGGTGGCCGTTGACGTGGCCGCAGTCGGTAATCGCGGGTGGGGCATTGGTTGGAGTACTTCTACTGGGAGTCGCTATCGGAGGCACAGGCGCGGATGACACCTCAGCACGCGGTGCTCAGACCACTACGCGGACGCTGCCACCATCGCCGACCGGGAACCCAGATCCAAGCGCCACCCGGCAAGTGACAACCGCGCCCAAGACGGCACAAACCAATGCGCCCACCACCAACCCCAGTGTCGAAGCGATCGAGGCCAACCGCGTAGCGATGGAGTCCCAGCAGGCCGCCGCCGACGCACAAGCAACCAGATTGGATCGGCAGAGTTACCCCGCCATCGGAGAACGCGAGTACGGCGTGCTGGCGCGCAATCCCGATGCGGAGAAAGGTAGGCGAGTTGTCGTGTACGGATATGTCACACAATTCGACTCTGCGACGGGAAACTCGATGTTCCGAGCGGACACCTCGGCTGTAGAAGGTGGCCAGTGGTATGACTTCGACCTCAATACAATTGTGAATTTCGATCCAGCCTCTGGGCGAGAAGTCATCGATGGAGACATCGTCACACTGTATGCGGAGATTACTGGAAGCCGAAGTTATACAACCACATTGGGGACAACCGAGACCGCACTGGTACTGAAGGCAAACATCATCGACATTGGCACCTAAGCGTTCGAGACTGTTCGCTACGACTGCTTAAGAACGATGCTGTCAACTGCGTCCGCAACCGCGTAGTGCCCGACCACCCGAACTCCACCTGGCCCGATGCGCCAGGCATCGGAACGTCCTCATGGCCACGTTCCTGTGGGCCGTGAAAGCGTCGGTCTACGGCGGGCCGGCGCAGCTGATCGACCAATACGGAGTCTCGACCCTGATCCACGAAGGATGGCTCGAAGACCCATCCGTCACCGGATTCACCCGCCGTCGCTACGACCGCTACGTCGAACTCATCACCGCATGGGCCACCGACATCGGCACCAGCCCCGAGCTCGTCGAAATGTGGCTCGTACAGCGCTGGAGCGCCCGACTGAACGAAGCGCGACACGGCCGCTACACCGCACCCACATTGTTCTGAAACGCTCAAAATAGCACTGCAGCTCAACGGCATTGGTCAGAACAAAACAGGGTTCGTCATCCGCTCGTCACCATCCGCACGTGCGGAATTCCAGCGTCCAGATAGTTCTCCCCCACACGAACGAATCCGAACCGGCCGTACCACTGTTCGAGGTGCGCCTGGGCGGAGAGTTCGACGACTCCGGGATATGCCGCCTGCGCCGCTTTCACGAGTTCTCCGGCGTAGCCCTTATCCCGTGCAACTGCGGCGGTCGCGACTCGGCCGATGTGAACGGTGTCGTCGACGAGGACTCGAATGGTCGCCAGCACCTCACCGTCGTCGTCCTGCATCCAGAACAACTCCGTCGTCGGAAGCAGGTCCGCACCATCGAGTTCGATGTCGTCGACGATGCCTGCTCGTGCACGAATACCGCGACCCGAAGCGCCATGATGCGGTACAGGGTGTTCTGGTCAACGCGTGCCAGCGGGGCGTGATGAAGCGTAGGCATGGGGGTCCGTTCTGTCGAAGGTAGGGACAAGGTCACCGGTCGGTGTCGGCACTGCGGTCGACCACGTTTGCGATCGTGCGCTGTGCCAGTCGTTTCTGCGTCGCCGGCGGATACGTCTGGGGATCGAGTACCGCCAGGACCACGATGCCCTCCACCGAGGTAGCAATCTGCAAGGCGTACTCCGCGGCCTCGGCATCGGTGATGTGAGAGCCGAGGTCGGCAACGAGACCGGCTATGCGAGTGAGCCACTGACGCGTGTGGGTCACGTGCGGGTTCCGCAGCTCGGCGTCGGCGATCGCCGCCGCCGCGAAGCCCGTGAAGATTCGAGCTTCGACAATGCGCTCGTCGTCGAGCGGAAGCACTGAGCAGACAACGGAATACAGCCGCTCCGCCGCGGACTTCGTGCCACCGGCACCGGCCTCGTCAGCCCGTGCTGCCGTGCGCTCGAACAACGTCTGTCGCGCGTGCACCAACATCGCAGACCGGGAGCCGAAGCGGTGCATGATCAGACCGGTGGTGCAGCCCGCCCGAGTCGCGACCGCGCGCACCGTCGTCGCTCGATTCCCAACTCCGCGATCGTGTCCCACACGGCCTGCGAAATGCGGTGCCGCGGGTCGTCCGATTCGAGAGTCACTCGTTTCCACCTCCCCTTCGCCGTAACACCTGTTACGGATGAGCGTAACAGGTGTTACGGCGAGCCATTTTCCGGACGCCGCAGCAGGGGGTTGCCGAGACGAGAAATCCGTTTTACTGTTATTCCGTAATTACGAAATAACAACCAAGGAGCTCGAGATGCGACGCCTCACCCTGGTTTCGGCAGCCTGCGCGACGGTCCTGTTGATGAGCGGATGTGCCTCCACCGACTCGGACACCGCCGAGGCCGCCACTCCGACACCGGAGAACTGCGCACCCGTCACCTCGACCGACCTCGCCACCGAAGACGGGTGGATCGGACTGATCGATCAGGCACCAGACACCGTCGGCCTCGTGATCGACGACGGACGCGGCCGCACCGTCGAACACCGAGCCGATCAGGAGCAGGTACTCGCATCCGCGATCAAAGTGGTGCATCTCGCCGCCTACGCCCAAGCCGTCGCGAACGGCAGCATCGACCCGGACGAGCAAGTGTCACTCTCTAATTGGGAGCGCTGGTACGTACCCAACACCGATGGTGGCGCGCATCCGGACGCCCTGAATCGCTTGGGAATCGCGAACACCGGCACCAACGCAACCGACCCCAATGCCACGGTCCGCATCGACGACATCGTTACGGCCATGATCCAGGAAAGCGACAACTCCGTCCCCGACTTCCTCCGATACCGACTCGGCGATCAAGCGATCACCGACGCGGCAGCGACTGGCGGGTGGGAGAACTTCGAGGTGCCGAGCCTGGTCGCCGACATGCTGTCAGTATTCGACCCCGCCCTCGCCGACGATGACCGCTGGGAGACCGCGCAGAAGTGGGCGTTCGATCCGCAGTTCCGAGCCCAGGTCGACGCAGCCGCGCAACAACCGACCTACGAAGACCAGGCCACCCGAGTTGAGAGCAGCTTTCGCGGCGGTTCGGCCCAACAACTCAACGGAATGTATCGCGCCTTCACGGATGGAACCTTCGGCACCGCGTCGGATACCATTCTGCGCCAACTGGAATGGCAGCCCGCAGGTGACGGCGTTCTCGGTGTGGGGTTCAAAGGCGGCAGCCTCGCGGGGGTGCTCACCCAGGGATTCGAGCTACGGCGCACCGATGGAACGGTTGCGACCGCAGTGTGGCTGATCGATGGTCTTTCTGCAGACAGATTCGAGCAAGCGTATGCGGACGCAGGCGTGCAGCAGCAACTCATCCTCGAGGCCATGCTCTCGTCGGACGTACTTGACCGGATAGCCTGCGCGGTGTGAGTTCAAAGTTCGAGTCGAGACTGGCAGAGCTGGAAGCTCGCGTCGCCGAGCTGGAACGACGCGAGGCTCCCGAGCAGGTCGATGCCGCCCCGTCGACGGGCGGCATCGTCGCCTATCAGGGCGACGTGCATCTGCACGGCACGGTCCGTTGGGACATCAGCTACTCCGCCGACGCATCATCGATCTGCCCATTGCCTCGATATCGGAAGTGCTTGCTGCATTGGGCCATCCGGTCCGGTTGCAGATCGTCCGAACGTTGCTGCGCGGTCCAGCGAACGCCGCGGATCTACATGCCGCAGTGGGAGTCGGCTCCTCGGGCCAGATCTACCACCACCTCAAGACGCTGAGCTCGGCGAACATCGTGGAGCAGCAGAGCCGCGGGGAATACCGGTTAGCACCCAAACGAGTTGTGCCGCTTTTGGTTTCGATGCTCACCGCCGCCGACATCGCGGGAGACCTGGGTACCTGACCGTTACGGCCAGGTGAGGCGACACCACAGTCTCTCGCAATCGATCGGAATGCCAGCCGTGCTAACTTTCGTGGCAGTGACACCCGTCACCAGCAGAGCACAGGGAGAAGCGGCAGTGGGACGACGCGCAACGGCAGCGATACTAGGGCTGTTTCTGATGGCGGGCGGTCTCGTCGGCACCGGCACCGCTGCGGCGCAACCCGCACCGGCCACGACGTGGCTGTGTAGCCCCGAACTGACAAACGACCCCTGCGACCTGGGCGGCGACACCACCGACCTCGGCACCGGCACAGTGACTCCTGGCCCCGCGGCCGTGCCGGAGTCCGACAAGCCCGTCGATTGCTTCTATCTCTACCCCACCGTCACCAACGACGTCGCACTCAATGCCCCCGGCTACGCGACGCCCGAGGTGGCTTCTATCGCCAGTTTCCAGGCTGCCCGGTTCAACACCCAATGCCGAGTATTCGCGCCGGTCTACCGCCAGACCCCGTTGGTCGGGCTGCCTCTGGCACTGGTGGGTGCGGCCGGACCGTCGATAGATCTGGCGTACTCCGATGTGCGCGCCGCCTGGGACAACTACATGGCAACCGAGAACAACGGCCGAGGCGTCATCCTCATCGGCCATTCACAAGGCACGTTCATGCTCCGCAAGTTGATGCGCGACACCTTCGATCAAGATGCAGCCCTACGACAGCAACTCGTCGGCGCATTTCTGATGGGCGGGAATGTCGAGACGGCCCGCGGCAGCACCACCGGTGGCGACTTCACGAACATCCCTTTGTGCACCGAACAGGGCCAGTTCGGTTGCGTCGTAGCATATTCCACCAACACGCTACTGCCGCCGCTGTCGACGTTCGGCAATTCGTCGCTGGATCTGTGGTCTCAGCGATGGGACCTGCCGAGTGGCCCGCAGTATCAGGTGGCCTGCACCGATCCGGTGGCACTCAGCGGAGACGATCGGCCCGTCGGAATCACGGTACCGAGCGCACCGTTCGCGTTCGGAATCATTTCGATTCTGTTGCAGTACTCCACGGCCCCCGAGACCGTACCGACCTCGAACTCGACGTGGACCACCAGCCGCGGCCGAGTGGTCGGATCCTGCATCGAAGCCGGCGGTTACAACCAATATCACCTCACGTTCGTGGAGCCTCAGCCGCTCAACGAAGTGCCGCTTCTCGATTCACATCTGGTCGACATGAACGTGGGCCTCGATCGTCTGGTCAGCATCGCCGATCAGCAGACGACAGCGTGGCAAACGGCCCGCTGACCGTCCAGACGTGTCACGGAACGAGCAACACACCCAAGCCGGGGATGAGGGCATTCGATGCGGGTGGGGCTTGCCACTGCTCACGATTGTGGGTGACGGTCACGACCACCGGGCCCGCCCCGGTCTGCGCAGTTACTTCGAGAGGCAAGTTGACCGGATATCTCGGCTCAGCGTTGATCGGGAGTGATGGATTCTCGAGGGCTTCCCAGTGCCGTAGATCGACCGCTCCGACGGCACCCGTGGCGAGATTGCGCCAGTTCACCGTCAGGAAGCGGTAATTGAACTGGTAGTAGTACGGCCTGATCTCCGCAGCCTTGAAGCGCACCTCACCTGGCTTCTCACCTACCGTCGCTTGGATCGGAATTGTCTGAACGAGTCCGCCTGGAACCCCAGCCGGACCGAACTCCGGCCCGGTGACGACAGGGACCAGAAGCTCGGACATCGTCGGTGCCGCCGTCGCCGCACCCACTCCTGCACCCAGAACCAATGGTACGGAGAGCACCAGCGCAATTACTCCGCGTCGTAAAGATGTTCGCATCGTTTGCCTTTCATCAGCGATCGAATTCAGGGGACCAGCACCACGCCGGCACCTGGGAGAAGAGTGTCGAGGTACGGAGAGCCCCACTGACCGCCGTTCGAGTAGTCCTTGGTGTGCGTCACCGTCACCACCACAGGACCCGGTCCGGTATTCGCGGCCACCTCGAGGGGCAGATCTTCTCGGCCGTACGGTCCACTCGGCGATGGGGTCGGATCATCCTGCCAATGCCGTAGATCGGCGGCACCCGTCGCACCTGTCGCGAGGTTTCGCCAGTTCAGGTTCAGGTACCGGTAGGGATACTGATCGGCGAACGGGGCAATGTTCGCGGCCGAGAAGCGGGCGATACCTGGCTCGTCGCCCACAATGGCCTTCATCGGAATGGTCTGGAACAGGCCACCGGGGACAGCTCCGGGGGCAATCTGGAATCCGGTCACGACGGGTACCTGCAAGTTCATCACCTGCGGGGCAGCCGCTGCCGTGCCGGCTGCGATCTCGAACAGCAGAGGCACAGTCAGTGCCGTTGCTACTGCCGCTCGCCGCAATGACTTTCGCATACTGCGTGCCTTTCGTCGAAGCCGCACAACGTGATTCCAGATCGAGATACATCCTGCGCCAGGCGTCTCAGGTTGAACCTGAAACATCAACTGGCGGTTGAGTGTTATCTCCGTCCACACTCGCAGGCGAAATGTCCGATAGTCCACCCGTATACCGATTCGTGACGGGGTCGTGACACGAACGACGTTAACAGACCATCTGGCCCGTTCGATTCATAGTTCAGAGGTGATGCACTCTGCAGCCACCGGTGAGGACGAACGAATGAGGCAAGTCCGCAACATCGTGGCCATGTGTGCCCTGGTCGCCGCTACCACGCTGACCCTTACGGCCTGCGGGTCCGAGGCACCGACCAGCACCGATGCAGCGCCCGTCACCAGCGCCGCTCCCGCTCCGTCAGTCGGTGGTTCTCCTGATGCCGGCGGCGGCACCGGGACGGACGGACCGGCCGTCGAGGCTCCCGAGGTCGTGACTCCGGCACCCGAGCAACCCGCCGACGCGGGACCTGCTGCCGTGCCACCCGCCCCCAAC